>DASTJX010000264.1:0-14066 GCA_035716265.1 Nitrospira sp. | reverse complement strand
GCCAGCTTTTTCTGGTAGTCGAGCCCGGCATGGAAATGCTCCCGCACCGGCCGGGCGTGTCCCTCGCGCAAGCGGTCATACAGCCGTTTGTCATAGGTGTAATCGAACCCCTGCTGCTGCATCGTCCATTCCATGTCCCAGTAAACCTCTGCCATGAAAAGAAACTTCGGATGCTTGCGCCGCACGGCCTCGGTCGCCTTTGGCCAGAAGAGTTCGGTTAGGATGCCCCAGGTGCTTTCGAACACGTCGGGTAAAACGAGCATCGCCATGTCGCAGCGCACGCCGTCGCACTGCCCGGCGATTCTCTTCAGCTCGCCGATCATCGCCTGCTGCAACGCCGGGTTGCCGTAGTTGAGCTGCAGCGTGTCGGACCAGCCGTCGAAGTACGGGTCGCGGCCGTAGGCGAGCACCAGCGGGCCGTTTTTCGTCTGCAAACGGCAGTAGTTTTGCGGTGCGCGCGCCAGGTCATCTTCGCTGCCGTGAACAAAGTAGTCCGGATGCATGCCGACCCACGGGTGATCCGGCGCCATGTGGTTCGGCACGAAATCGAGCATCAGCTTCAGCCCGCGTTTTTGCAGCCGCTGGCGCAAACGCGCGAGCGCCGCATCTCCGCCGAGATCGCGATGGACGGTGTAACTTTGAATGGCGAAGCCAGAGCCGCCGATGTCTTCTTCTTTGAGATCCGGCAGGGTTTCGTGAAACTCCATGCGCCATCCGGCGTTGCTCCGTGACACCTGCTGCGCCGCCGGACCGGTCTGCCACACGCTCAGGAACCAGATCCAGTCAAAACCCAACTCGGCCAATCGGTCCAGCTCGGCGTCGGGAATATCGTCCAGTGTAGCGGGCCTGCCCAGAGCGCGAGACAACCCGACCAACCAGACGCGCGTGTTGATCTGATAAAGCGAAGGATAGTGTAATGATGACATAGGTTGGTGTTCCTGACAGATTTGTTTCTCATTTCCAGACGCTGTCTGGGAATAAGGAAAGAACGCTGTGGCGGGTAGACGCGTTCATTCTATTGCTGCTCTCTTTCTCTGCGGGCGAAATACAGATAGGCGCCGACGGTCAGGAAATTGATCACTACCGCAATTATGTTCCAGGCAATCACCGGTCGCGAAGCGATCAACAAACCGTAGTAGACCCAGGCAATTTGAAACACGCCCATGATGCTCGCCATCTTTGGATTCATACCGGTGCTTGAACGCCGTTTGAGCATGGCGATCAAGTCAGGCATGGCGGCAAAGGTTGTTCCAAAACCTGCCACAAGACCAACGATCTCAGACCGCTGAAACCTGGGGACGAGCAGGCTCGACACGTCGCGAATGACCAGGTCCTCACAGCCGGAGAGCGCAAGCACGCTCAGCAAGAGAACACCAAGCTTCCCTCTGTCGCAGCACGCCATCTTCATTTTGGTAATTCCTATCGTCGCTATCAATTGTGTGTCCAGGCAACGCTCGAGCACAAACTATCATTGCGAAGAGCCCGGGCGATAAAGCAATCTCGTTTTGAGCAAAGATTGCTTCGCTACGCTCGCAATGACACCGGCTTGGCTTTTCATCAAATCAGCAAGTTTTTAAATTCCTGTTCCTGATTGCCCACTCGTCTGTTTCCTGTTTCCCGCCGACCTGCTCCGTTATAACTTTGGCTAACACCGCCTGCGTTCGCTCTTCAGCAGGGTTTTAGCGTCGAGGCGGCCAAAAAGATCCAGGAGGAACAGCGACCAGCGCCCAACCGAAGAATCCCTGATTACGGCAAACAAACATTCTTAGGGACGATCGTCATGAATGAAAAAACTCTCATGGCTAAGAAGTAGAAAAGTGTCTTCACACTAAATTAACTGTCAGCGGTATGGGGATCCTGTGCCGAGCATCAGGATGACTAGGCTCCCCAAGGCGCAAGACGACATTACCCAACTAGTTCGCGATCAATGGCTGCGTCCGAACGCGTCGTCGATGATCGCCTGCAGCCGACGAAGTGACTCTGGCGTCGGCGAGCGAAAGTCCTCCAGCTCGTAAACCCGGCCCAGAAAGCCATACTTGCTTTCGCCGAATCGGTGATATGGCAATAGTTCGTAGTCGATCACGTTCTGGTGCGGACGGATAAACGCCAGGACCGCGCGGATATGCTCCTCATCGTCGTTAACGCCGGGAATGACCGGCGTGCGGGCAATGAATTTCGTTTGCGGAAACGTTTCATAGGCCTTCTTGAAGTTTTCCAGGATGCGGGAGTTATCCGCGCCGCACCACTTTTTGTGGCGTTCGGGATCGGTGAGCTTGTGGTCGTGGAGCATAAGGTCGACGTGCGGCAATACCTGCTCCATAAAACGCCACGGCACGTTGCCCGCGGTCTCGATGGCCGTATTGATGCCGCGTTGGTGCGCTCCCGCCAAAAGCGCCGCGCAGAAGTCGGGTTGCAGCAGGCACTCGCCGCCGCTAAGCGTGATACCGCCGCCGGATTCGCGATAGAAGGTGCTGTCCTGCTCAACTTCATCGAGGACCTCGGCCACCGTCATCTCCTGGCCAAACAGGTGGAGCGCCCCGGTCGGGCAAAGCGAGATAGTCTCCTTGACGCACTCGCCGACCAAGTCCCAGTTGATGTGCACTTTGTCATCGGCGCCGTCGATCACATACATCGCCCCTTCCGGAAACGGCGGCTTGAGACACAGGCCGCATTCCTTCTTACCGATGCACTTGCCGGGATTGTAGGCGAGTTCCGCTTTCGGGTGGATGCTTTCGGGGTTGCTGCACCACTTGCAGCGCAGCGAGCACTGCTTTAGGAAAACCGTCGTTCGGATCCCAGGCCCATCGTGCGTGCAAAAATGCTGGATGTTCAAAACCAAACCGGTCGGTGCTTTAGTGTTCCTCGGCTCATTCTTCATGTCTTCACCTCAATCGCCGAGAGCAATGCCAAGGGAGCGCGCAACCTGCACGAACACGCTGTCGGCCGGCACGGTGCGCACCTTGTTGATGGTCTCGGCCAACGGCACGAATTTCAAATCAGGCGGCTGAAACGACACCATCATGCCGCTTTTATCCTCATTGAGCGCGCGCACCGCTGCGGCGCCGTAACCCAGTCCGAGTTGTCGATCCACGGCAGTGGGCGGTCCGCCCTTGACCAATGGGCCCAGGACGAGCGGGTAGGTCGCCCGGTCGGTCAAGCGCTGAAGTTTAAGAGCCACTGCCTGGGCGGCCTGGCCGGATCGTTCGATGACGTGCGAGCCTCCCTCCCCTGTGGCCCCCGGAGAAAGCGATGCTTTGAGTGAGTCCGGCGCAACCGCTTCTCCGACGGTTTGCTGTCCGTCTCGCGGCATGGCTCCCTCGGCCACTATCACCAGACCGGAGGCGCGTCCCGCCGTGAGCTTTTCCCTGAGCTTGGCAACAACGTTCGCAAGGTCATAGCGAATCTCCGGGATCAGCACCGCATCGGCGCAAACCGCGATGCCGGCCTGCAGGGCCAGCCAGCCGGTGTGCTCCCCCGGGACTTCGACCACACCAATCTTCTGCGCCGATTGCGCCGCCTGTCGGACGCGCTCCAGCATGTCCACCGCAAAGCTCAGGGCACTGTTGAATCCGAAGGAGAGTTGGGTCGCTGCCACGTCGTTCTCCACAGAAGTCGGCACGCAGACAGTGCGGAGCCCTTGCCGGTGCAGCCGGAAAAGAATGCTTAACGCTCGCGGGCCAACGATGGAAATTACAGCGTCGATCTTTTCCGCTGCGATCCTGGCAAGCAGGTCGCCCGAACGGTCCACCTCCTCGACCATGTTCTCGGCGTTCACCTCTCGAACATGGAAGGGGTCGGTGCGCGTCGCGTTGCCCAGAATCGCGCCGCCACTGGCGGAGCAGTTCTCGACCAGTTGCGGAGTGAGTTTGAGCAGACCGCGCTCGGAGTAACGTTCCGGAAATAGCAGGCCATCGAAGCCGTCGCGGATGCCCAAAACCTCCCAACCCAACTCGTGGCCCGCCATAACCGTGCCGGCAATGACCGCGTTGATTCCGGCGACATAGCCGCCGCCGACATTAATCCCGATGCGTTTCACTGTTTTCATGTTCGCTTCCTTGTAATGCCTTGGCCAGGCGCTCGAGCTCGAGCGTCCAGCAGAACAATGAGAAGAACATCATCAGGACTACCAGAGCGCGGAGCGGTGGGTAATTTATGTTTTTCAGGTCTTCAAAACGATTCAGGAACATGACGGTGAAAGTCGCCGTGACGGAGACAAAACTGATTCTTGCAACGAAGGAAACGATATGGCTCAACACAATGTTTCGTGTCCGGGGCAGAGGAGGCTGGAGCCGCATTCGCAGCCAATAGGCGACCTGGATCAACAGCATGCCGGTGATCGCCCACCAGGGCCTCAGATCCGGTTTGTACTTCGAGAAATCCAGCGCCATAAGCCGGTAAAGCGGTATCATGTTAGCCAACAAGATGGCGACGCCGGCGGTTTGCACCGACAACAGGGAAAAATACAGCCTCAGTCCCCGCCACTTCGCGCCGCAGCGGCTCTTCTCAGTCATTTTATCCTCAGGACTCATGTCAGAGCCCGCGTTACGATCTTGCACTCGAATCCCATATAAGACCTTTTATACTCCTGATCAGCCTCCGAGGATGTTGATCGCCCGTGAGGCAACGACGACGATCGTCACAAGTGAGATCGAGGCTTCGAGCATCATCAGCATCTTCGCCCTGGACGTCAGCGGAACGGCATCGGTGGTGCTGAACGCCGTGGCCGTCGAAAATCCCAGAAACAGGTAGTCAACGAACGTCGGCTGCCAGTCGTGCGGCGCCTCCTCGGAAGCCCCCATCTGCGGAAAGAGCCAATCCGGCTTCCGCTTCTCCTGGTTCTCACGAGCGCCGGGGCCGCCGCGATCGAGTTGCCAGTACAGCAGCGAGAATGCGAGCACGTTGGTTATCCACACTCCAACGCCCGAGGCGAGAAGCTGCATGCCGCTGACCTCAGCAGGTCGATGCATCATTGCACTCATCACAATCGCCAGGTTTGCCAAGGTCCCCGCCCCCACCACCAAAGAGAAGAGGATCGTGATCGTGCGCTCCAGGCTCTCCCACCATCCCTTGCCGGCGGTCAGCCCAGCCCCGGCCATCGGCGCGAGCACGGCAACTCCGAGGACGTAAAAAACCCAAGCCGGGAACAAGCTGATCCGCTCTGGCAGTATCGCCGCCAGCAAGAGGGTCGCCAGTACCGCAAGTCCGCCCGGCCAGCGGGGCTCGATCCGGATTTGTCGGGCCGGTCCCTTCATCTGCGCTAGAGGCGGGGTTTTCATATTCATTTCATATTCACGAAGCTGCTCTTTCCAAACTCAGGCGCAGCCGCCGGCATCTCTGCCGGAGCGGCGAAACGCTTGAGCAGCGCCGCCGCGGCGAACCCGGAGAGGATGGCTCCCAGGAAGATTGCCAGGATGCACATCGTGATCGCGCCCTGGGGCGCGCCGGCAACCCCCATTAAGGTCGCAAGCGCGGGGCCGACGTTGCGCGTGCAGATGCCGAGGACCATCGGGGCTTTCTGGTCATAGGAAAGTCCGAAGCCAAGCAGATACGATGCGGCGCCCAGCAGCGCGTAGTACAGGATCTGGCTGCCGATCGCGTAGGTCCCGACCGCGCTGAATATCTCGCCCCGGTAAAGCCAGAGCAGGACGGCGACGAGGATTAGCGTGTTCAGGCCCGTCACCTTGTTGACGATGGGAGCAGCCTTCTCCGCGACCGTATCGGCGGCACGGCGGATCGCCGCCCCGATGACCAGCGGTATCGCGATGAACAACAGGAGCGGCTTGGCGATGGTCATGGGATCCGCACTGAATCCCTTGGCCAACCATGGCACCATGAACGGCATCAGCACCACGGTTCCAGCATAGGCCAGCAACATGAAGGCCGACATGTAAGCCAGGCTCCCGCCTGATTTTCTCATCATCACCGGGATGGCCGGGGAGCACGGCGCCATTCCCAGCAACACCAGGCCGAGGGCGTACGGTTCAGCCAGCGGAATGATCTTCGTTAGTACGACGGCCAGGGCGGGACCCAGGACGAAACACCACAGTAACGTAAGCACCACGAAACGCGCGTTGCGCAGCGCCGCGAGGGCTTCAGCAACATTGAGCCTGAGGCCCACCTCCAGCAGGTTGCCCACCATGAAGATGACGATCGTGATGGCCTGAATCTTTTGAAGTACTTGTTCCATCGGGATTTCTTTCGCCTGGGTTGGGGCTCAAGAATTCATCTCTTCCCGTTCCTTTCAGGCATCTCCTGCGTGAACACCGACCAGTCCAGCTTTGACTGTTCCCGACCGTCTTCCCATTCGGCTGGCTGGACAGAGGCCCGTCAAGCCTTCCTCGCTTTCGCCAGTAGCTCATCCGTCGCGTCCGTGTGCTCCCACGCGAACTCCGGCCGGCCGAAGTGACCATACGCCGCGGTCTTCAGGTACACCGGCTGTCTGAGCTTCAGGTGGTCGATCATCCCCTTTGGGGACAACGGGAACACCTGACGCACCAGTGCGGCCAGGGCTTCCTCGGGGAGTTCGCCCGTGCCGTAGGTGTTCACCATCACGGAAACCGGATCGATCAGGCCGATACAGTAGCCGAGCTGCACCAGGCACTCTTCCGCCAGGCCGGCGGCTATCACATTCTTGGCAACGTACCGCGCCATGTATCCCGCCGAACGATCCACTTTCGTCGGGTCCTTGCCACTGAACGCCCCACCGCCATGCACCGCCCAGCCACCGTAGGTGTCCACGATAATTTTGCGCCCGGTCAATCCCGTATCGCACTGCGGGCCGCTCACCAGGAATTTCCCCGTCCCGTTGACGGTGATTTTCGTCTTATCGTCTACGAGGTCTCCGACCACCGGCCGCACCACGTGATCAACAATCGCTCGCTTGGCTTCGTCAGTCGTGAATTTGCCGTCCGGCGTCACCACCTCATCGGTGTGCGACGCGGCGATCACGACGTAATCGACGCGCGCCGGTTTGCCATCGCGATACTCCACGGTCACCTGGGTTTTCCCGTCGGGTCCCAGGTACGGCAGCGTTTGGTTCTTACGCACCTCTGCAAGCCGCATAGCGAGCTTGTGCGCGAGCGTGATGGGCAGCGGCATCAGTTCCTCGGTCTGATTGCAAGCGTAGCCGAACATGAGTCCCTGGTCGCCGGCTCCGATCTGCCCGCCCTCCTTCGCCACCCCGAGATCGATGTCCGGCGACTGGGCGTGGATGGTCCTCAGGATCGCCGCGGTGTTGACGTCGAACCCGTACGTCGGCGACGTGTAGCCGATCTCGTTCCCGACCTTGCGGGCGAGTTCGGCCACGTCGAACAGGGCCGTGGTGGTCACTTCCCCGCCGACGATAAGCACGCCCATCGTCACGTAGCACTCGCAGGCGACGCGGGCGAGCGGATCGCGCCGCAGGCACTCGTCGAGCACCGCGTCGGAGATCTGGTCGCAGAATTTGTCCGGGTGCCCTTCGGTCACCGACTCCGACGTGAAGAACATGTTCTTGGGGTACGTTGACATTGCAATTACCTTCCGTCCTCGACCAGCATCCTGAGAGCTTAAGCAGTAAGCCGCCGTTCCTAACTACTTCGCGATCGCCGTACCGCTGAGCGACAGCTTCTGGGTTTGTTCCACAGGTTTGGCCATCGACTACATGGGTATAGTTTGAGTTTGCTGAGCATTACGGCGGTCAGGCCCGTAGGAGATCAGCAGCCCAGGCAGAATCATCAAAAAAAAATCACACTTGTAAACCCATAATGTCCTCTTGTTCCTTCAGCTAGATCCTAGGCCTGGCGCTATGCTCCGTTCTTTGCGGGCGTAATTCATGTGCTAACTTCCTTTGCCTCTTCGGGCGTCCCCTGTGTGAACACTGACCAATCCAGCTTTGACGCACCATTCGGGTCACCGCTGAAGCGCGGTCACAACTTGATCTCGGACAACTCGACTTGTGGCGGCTTCTCCGCCTCGGGGTTTCTGAGGCCGAGGTGGATAAGATCGGCTTCGGACACAATGGGACGCGGGTCTAACCCCAACGCGCCTCCATAGGCATCCCTCGCATCATCCTTGAAGACAGGAATTCCCTTCGGGCCCTCCTCGGATGGCAACCTCCGTAAGGCCTCCCGGATAGCGATCCGAAGAATCTCTTCAACAGGCGAGGCTCTGAAAAACGTCCGAAACACATGACTGATATATTGATGGACGAGCACCTTATGATCTCGTTGACTCCAGTCTGGGGAGCCCACCTTCCGCCCGACGCGGTCAATAAGACGGCTCACCATCCGCTCCAACTCCGGTTTCACGCATATCCGCCGCCA
Source organism: Nitrospira sp. (assembly GCA_035716265.1). GTDB lineage: Bacteria > Nitrospirota > Nitrospiria > Nitrospirales > Nitrospiraceae > Nitrospira_C. The sequence continues at coordinate 5,763 of DASTJX010000264.1, read as the reverse complement.
CGATCCCGGGCCGCGGGCAGGCTTGTGGACTTCAAGCGTCTTGGTATTGATCCACCTCACGCGCTCACGAGTCTTCTGGTTTCCCTGCCCTTTGACATGGAGGACTTCGATGTAACAGGTCTCCATGTCATCCACCTGGACAATAACGATGTCCCGCTCCTGCATATTCGCCGCAATCCTGGCGAGCTCACGGGCCTGCTCATGTTGCGGATAATGATTCAGGACATTTCCCAGGAACAGGACGTTCTGCCTGTCCTTGATCCTCTGAGGAATATCTGTCTTCTGCAAGGTGATCCCGAATTCCGCGAGACCTGTCTCCATAGGATCCTTTTCCATCCTGTACCCGTCCCATGACGGTCCAGGCTGGCTCGGGTCGCTGTCCCGCTTCCATTCCGCCTCAATCCCTGCCTCGATCTTCTGCACGTCGGGGGCTAGCATCTCATCTAGCTTCGGGTCGGAAAACTCAACGTGTTCACCGGAGTGCATGAACGCCCGGCCCATGAAATACGACTCCCACACGTCATTTCCATGCAGATCGTAGGAATAGGTGACGGAGGAGACCTTGCCCTTCCAATCCACCACACACTGCCAGTCCATGACCTCGCGCCTGGCCCCCTTGGAAGAAATCATCCCGGATAAGCACCCACGGATCTTCTCCCCTCTATCTCCGAGGACAGTGACGTTCGCGTAAGGTACCGCCTCAACGCGTTCCGTGGCCACATAATCGACATCCATCTTAAGGTCGCTTGCCAAGAGCGTCTTCAAGGCGGTCGCTACCTTGGCACGGGAGACGCCGACATCAATGAACGCAAACTCAGGGTCCAGCAGAGGCGGTCCGTCCCGGTCAGGGTCTTGAGGATTCTGGAGATCCCACAGAAGGCTCCCGATCCCAACATTCCTGTCGGGGATGATATTGGTGTCGACAAAGGGAACCGCCGTTTGAGCCTTCATGGATGGTCTGCACCTCCGGGGCTGTGTGGGATTTATTTCCCGGCGCCTAAGGCGCCGGGATCTCCAGACGGAAGCTCGCTGCTAGTCGACCATCGGGCGTTCCCCCTGATACAGCGGGCGTTCCTTTTCGCTTTCTAACCGCTCCTTGCGCGGTTTGCTCCAGTATTCCCAGCGCGCGGTCGGCGTGAACACGCCGGTCACGGCCGCGTTGACGAGGGCCTCCGGGTTGCCATAGATCCACTTCGGTCCGAAGCCGCCGCCCAGCTTTACGTACTTGAAGCTGTCCGTGGCGATGACTGTGTCCTTCGGGTAGTGTCGGATCGGGGACATGGCGATGCAGGTTTGGTGGAAGATGTGGCCGCCGGCATCCTCGATGGTCTTGGTATCGCCGTAGTGCTGGGCCATGAAGTACGTGGGCGTGTCGGTCTGCACCCACAGCTTCACGCCCTCCTTCACCTTCTTCCCCTTCACCAGGCGGGCAACCTCGCGGACCTCATCCCAGGTCGCGTGCGGACAACCGAAGAAGACGATGTCCACTGGCTTGGCCTTCTCCGGACCGGGGGCCGGCGCGATAGCGTTGAGATGGCGGTACATCTCGACGACGTCCTCCATCGTGACAGTGTACCGTTCCGGGTTCTTAGGCATCTTGCCTTTGAAGGCGGCTTCCAGCGTCGGGGACTCCGGCGTGTAGCCCATCAGGTGCAGCATCGGGTCGTTCATGCCGGGCGAGGCGCATGAGATCAGGTTCTTGGTCGCGCCCGGGCCCATCTTCTTGGGCAGGTTGAGCACGGCCATGATCCGGTTGCCCGCCTTTTCGGCGATGGCGGCGCCCAAGGCGCCCCAGTCGGCCATCCCCTTGATGTTGTCGCGAACCTCATCCGTCAGTTCCACGATGCACTTGGCCGCGCGGAATTCGTCGAGGTGCGTGCCGTACTTGGGCAAGCAGCCGGTGTAAGCGCAGTAGACCGTGTTGACGGCCGACTCCCGGTTCGTCCGCGCACCCAGGATGGTGTTGATATAGCACGCCGCGCTGGACTCGGAGCTCGCGGCGTACTCGCCCATCTTCGGGATGCGGGTGTTTAAGTACGGGTTGCACGAGAGCCAGGGGAGCCAACCATGCTCCATGAGCTTGTCGTAACCCGCCTTAAAGCCAGCGACCATTTCTTCGTCAAGCTTGAAGCTGCCCTTGCCCGGAATCTCGAAGTTCCAGGGTTTGCCGTTCGGCGGTCCCTTGATCTCCGGGGCCTTGTCCAACTGAATCATGTAAGGATCGTTTCCGCATTCGGTGCCGGATTCGTCGTGAACATGCGCATCCTTCATCGCGAAGATCGGATCGTAGAGCGGGCTGTGTCCCAGGTCGTAGGCATTGAGCTTCTCGAGTCGCTTCGGCTCCAAGCGGTCCTTGACGTAGATGGGACAGCAGTTGAGCGTGAGGACCAGATCCACCATCTCCGTAGCCTCAACCGCTTTGCCGAAGTCCATGAGTTTGTCCATGCAGAACTGCTTGCATTCGCCATGCTTGCCATCGAGCATTTCCTGCTGGTATTTTGTCAGTCTCATTTTCGTTGCCATAGTGAAGTTCCTTTCGTTAGTTGGTGGTGGCCGAACTGTATTCCTACTTGCGCGTGATCGTGACGGTGGCCTTTTCGCCGACTTCAGGCGCGTCGATCTCAACCATGTCGCCGTCCTTGATAGTCGTGATCGGATCCTGGTCCAATTTGTCCACGGCGGGAATTTCACCGGCAATCGCGCCGCTGATGTCGATCCAGTGGACCTCCTGACAGATGAGGCCTGCGGGACCATGGTTCGATACCTTGCACTTGTAGTACAGGCTGAAGGCGCCGCTGGTGGAGCCGGCCGTCGTGGGATAGACAAAGATCTTGCCGGTCACGATCTTGCCTTTAGTGTCGGCGCCTGGCGCCATAACCATACCGTCCTCGTTGCCGACGTGGTTGAACGCCCATCCAATCCGTTGGCGATTTACCATCGCTTCCGCTTTCACTTTCCCTTTCGACCGGGCGATGCCGGTCAACACGATCTGCTGTTCCATAATATGCTTCTCCTTCCTTTTTTAGCGCCGCTTCCTGGGCCGGAAAGGTGGCGTGGTTTTCGTTTCACGGCAACCCAATCGGCGCCGCAGGCCCTCGACAATTCCGATAATCTATTCGCCCCTTCATCAATAAAGTCCCTTTCAGCCCATCTGCTCCTCCGTCCGCGCGATGATCTCCGCCTGTTGCGCCGGGCTCAGATCCACGAAGTACGCGCAGTAGCCGGCAACCCGCACAACGAGGTCCCGATATTTCTCAGGATTTTTCTGCGCGTCCAGCAGAGATTGTCTGTTGAGGATATTTAACTGAAGGTGCGCATGCTTCTGGCTGCTCCAGGCGCGGATAAGCTGCATGAGCCGGCGCGTCCCTTCCTCTCCGGCCACGTTTGCGGGCGCCATCTTCATGTTGAGCAGGTCTTCGCGGTGTTCTTTGTAAATCTGGCAAGTCGCCCTGGCGATGGACTGCAGGGTCACAGTGGGCCCCTTGGTGTCGCAGCCGTGCGAGGGAACGATCCCGTCGGAGAGGAACTCCCCGGCTGGTCGGCCGTTGGGTGTGGCCATGGTCACCCTGCCGGAGGGGTTATGGAAGGTTATCGGAATGATGCGCATGTTGGCGCTCTGGCCATGCGGCCTGGGATGCCTGTGGGCATACTCCATAACCGTGCGCTGTATGTGGTAACCAATGGTGTCCACCCACTCGATGCCGTTGCCGTACTTGGGGGCATTGAGGCACATCTGGCGGATAGCCTCCTTGCCTTCCCAGTTCTTTTCCAGCGCCTCAAGGAGCTGGTCCCAGGTCAATTTTTTCGTGTCATAGATGAGGTGCTTAATGGCAGCCAGGGAATCGATGCAGGTCGCGAACCCTCCAAGCCCGTCGATACAGGAAGCATCCAGCGCCCCCGGTATGTAATCTGCGTGGGTGTGGAGGTCGCGGCCGTGCTCCATGCAGAGGTCGTGCAGCGTGGAGGCCAGCGGAGCCGCGATATACTTAGACTTCAACCCGGCCGCAATGTAGTTCTGGATCATGATGTGCTTGACGACGTTCTCGAGCTGCATCCGGTAGGCATTCCACACGTCGTCGTAGGTCTTGAAGTTCCTCGGGTCACCCGTCTTCAGGCCGAACTGCTCGTCGTTGTAGATCTTCATCTTGCCGTCCCGGAGCGTCATCTCCATGACCGCGCCGTAATTGATGCCGCCATTGCCGGTCTTGTGGGTCTCGCGGTTGGGCAGGCGCGATTCCGAGCACCCCGACATGGCGTAATCCAGGGCTTCCCGCTTCACGATCCCGTTGCTCAAAAACCACGGCACCTCGAACTCGTCGTTGATCAGTTTGGGCGAACCCTTGCCGTCCTTGATGGTCTCGGCCACTGCATGCAGGAACTTGTCGGGCGTATTGGCGTGGATCCGGACCCCCAGCTCCGGGTAGCTGCTCCGAAGCGGCCGGGTCGATTCCAAGATCACGTATGAAAGTTCGTTCGTGGCGTCGAAACCGTCGGGGGTCTGGCCGCCGATGGTCACCGTCTCGTGGTGGGAGAATCCCTCGCGGCCCTTGGCCGCGGAGGGTGACATTTGGGACTCGATGCTCTGCATTATGTTGAGCCAGAGACACTGGAACAACTCCTGTGCTGCCTCCGGAGTAAGCCGTCCTTCTGCGATGTCCTTCTTGTAGGTGGGATAGAGATACTGGTCCATCCGGCCCTGATTGACTTGCCCTCCGACCATCTCCTCCAGACGCGAGAAGAGCTGGGTGAACCACTGCGCCTGGACCGCCTCCCGGAAGGTGCGTGCCGGGTTCTCAGGGACCCATGCGCAGATGGCCGCGATCTCCTCCAGTTCCTTCCTGCGCAGGGCGTCTTTCGTCTTGGCAGCCATCTCGGCGGCCAATTCGGAGTAGCGTTTGGCGAGCAGGCTCAATGCGTCGCAGGTGATGATGGCCGCTTCGTAGAAGGGCTTCCTGAAGGCCAGGTCGCGTGGGTCTTCCAGCGCGGCTAGCTTTGCCTGGGCTTCCTCGCGCAGACCCTTACAGCCCCGCGTCAGCATCTTCTCGAAGTCGGGGACCCAGTTCTGGGAATGGCGCATCGTTGAAGTAGAAATGATCACGAACGAAAACTTGGTCCCGACGTTCTCGGGATCAGAACCCCAGAACAAGTGTCGGGTTTCAGGAGGCAGGGCCTTGATGAAGTTAGGGGTAAAGTCCTTGCCCTTCCAATAAGGGAAAAGGACCTCATCAATGATCTTCTTGTCTTCGTCGGTCACGGTAACGGCATCCGGAGCTCCGGCCTTTTTTGCCTCAATGAAAGCTTTTGCTCCCTCTTGGATGATCGTGCCGTCAAGCTCCGGGTAGACCAGGGTGTACCGTCCGAGCCACGTGTTGGGACGGCCGACGATCAGTTCGTCGTCGAAGATGGCAACGGACATCTTCTCCGCAATGTTCATCAGGGCTTTGGCCCAGCGCCAGACCAGCGGCTGCCCTTCCGTGGTCCTGAAGGACTCCGTGAAGTAGACCGCTCGTTCCAGGGCGACGCGGGGCGGACCGTAGGAGCGGATCGCGTCAAACATCCTGAGGACCCGGTCGGTCGCCGTTCCATGCAATACCTTCTTCCCGCTCTCAATGGCGGCTTCCTGCGCGGTCAATATTGCTACGTTAGCCATGACCTAAATTTCCTTTCGTCCATTCAAAAAATGGCGAGTCGATTACTTTGCCTGCTTACGCGATCGTGAGGGCAAACCCGACTATCGCGCTGCATGTTTTGTCGCCAACATTT
>DASTJX010000263.1:0-31839 GCA_035716265.1 Nitrospira sp. | reverse complement strand
ATCAGGACAAGCGCCAGCGCAAAACCTGCGCCCATGGTCTGCATCGGATCTTCAAGAAATTTCATAGCATCTCCTCATTCGGTGCACTGCTAAGCCGCTTCTGTACGTGAGCCCTTCCTGCTTGTCAAGCGACTCAAGGCCTACGAGTTCGTCGCATTCAGTTCGTCATCACGCGGTCAACCGTCGCGCACAGTTCGCGCACGGCATTGGCCGATGCTTCGAGCGCCTTCTGCTCATCCGGAGTCAGATCATAGGTCATGATCTGCTCCGCACCCCCTTTCCCGAGTTTGACCGGGACACCGACGACGACGTTCCGCAGCCCGTATTCGCCGTCGCAGAAGACGGCACATGGCATGACGCGTTTCTGGTCCTTGTGAATGGCCTCGACCATGTCCACGGCCGATGCGGAAGGCGCATAAAACGCACTTCCGGTCTTGAGCAATCCGACGATCTCCGCTCCGCCGTCGCGCGTTCGTTGCACAATGGCCTCGAGCCGGTTTTTCGGCATGAGGTCTGAAATCGGCTTGCCCTTGACGGTCGTATAACGCGGCAGCGGAACCATCGTATCACCATGCCCACCCAAGACCATGGCTTCAACGTCCGGAGCTGGAACGTTGAGTTCTTGAGCGATAAAGGTGCGCATGCGGGCAGAGTCGAGGACGCCGGCCATGCCGATGATGCGCGACTTCGGCAACCCGCTGACATTTCGAGCAACATGAACCATGGCGTCCAACGGATTGGTCACGAGGATCAGAATGATGTCGGGAGAACGCGAGACCAGTTCCGTCACAACCGATTTCACGATCTTGGCGTTGGTCGCGAGCAGTTCATCCCGGCTCATCCCGGGCTTGCGGGGAATTCCCGAGGTGATCACAGCAATGGAGGATCCGGCCGATTCCTCGTACCCGTTGGTTCCGACGACGTTCGTGCTATAGCCGCAGACGGGACCCGCCTGAGAGATATCAAGCGCTTTGCCTTGAGGCACGCCTGCCACGATATCCACCAGCACGACGTCATAGGTATCTTTTTCCGCCAGCCGTTGCGCCGTTGTTCCACCGACATTGCCGGCTCCCACCACGGTGATTTTCGGTCGCCCCATACGCCCTCCGGCCACCAGTCTAAAGATCCTCGATGCTCATGGCCGGCGTCCCGAAACCGGCCGCGAAGGTCCGCTCCTAGTGTTCGTGTTCCGTCCAGCCTGCCACTTTGAAGTTGATCGTGCACACGAAATTTTCGCCGTGGTAGAAATTCACCTTGATTTTCTTTTTGCCGTATGTTTTTGCCAGAAAGTCTTCAGGGTTGTCTATGAGTTCTTGATACGCCCCCGGCGGATACTCGCCGAGATCGTGAAACACCACGATCATTCCCGTTTTCACTTCCTGCAGGATCTTGACGGAGCAATGAGGGTACACCTCCCAAAACTTGGCTTCGATCATGTCCTTTGTCGGTTCCAGTCGCTCTTCCCCCGGCCTCGAGGGCTGGGCAAACTTGGCCAATCGGCGCACATAGGGATATTGATGGCCGGTAAAGAGCTTATACAACCAGGGCGGCACAGACGGACGTCCAGGTTGATCTGTCATGCTTCCGCCACGGTTATGTTTATCATCAACATCCAACATTCAACACGCGTTCCGTTTACTGGCCGCTAAGTCGCGAACCGCTGATAAATCCGCGGAAGCCTGGCCGGAAGTGACTCCACCCGGTCGATGACCGTGTATTGCACGCCACCGTACATCCGGCGCATATAGCTGTCGGCTTCGCGATCGATGGTGACGCAGAATGGATGGATGCCATGCCGACTGGCCTCGCGCAACGCGACCTTCGTATCCTCGAGGGCGTACTCCTCCTTATAATCGCCGTCGAGCGGCCGACCATCGCTCAAGAGCAGGAGAAGACGAGTCTTTGCCTCTCGCCTCATCAGGGCGGCCATTGCATGTCGGATCGCTGCGCCGTCGCGGTTCTGCTGACGGGGCCGCAGGCCGCCCAGCCGTTGTGCAGTGGCGGGACCCAATCGCTCGTCAAAACCCTTGATCGTCAGCACATCCACCGACCCTCGTCCCTGGCCGGAATAGGCATAGAGTGCGTACTGATCGCCCACCGCTTCCAACGCCTCACAGAGCAGGACGAGGCTGTCCCTTTCTACGTCGATCACACGGCGCCCGCCTTCGAGCTGGCGTCCGGTCGATCCACTCACGTCGACCAGCAATACGACGGCGACATTGCGATCTTTTTTCTCCCGCCTGACGTAGACCCGATCGCTCCCTTCGAAGCCCGCTGCTTGGTCGGCCGCTCTTCTCACGACCGCATCAAGATCCAGATCCTCACCGTCGGCCTGTCCGGCAAGGCGGCGAAAGGCCGGTGGCCGCACGCTTTCGAAGAATCGTCGAAGCGACCTGATGTCGCTCCGATGTGTGGCCAATGTAGCTGACACCGTTTCATCTGAACCGCTGTCCGCCGGACGCTCCAGCACGCGGCACCAGTTCACACGATAGTCCTGAAGCCTATAGTCCCACTCGGGGTAGCGAATCGTTCGCTCGCCTGGCCCGTCGGATTCGCGCGTCAACGGAAGATCGACATCGAGCGTCAGGAATTCCTCAACGACGGCCGGTAAGGAGCGCCCGCCGCCAAGCGGATCCCCACTGAGTGAATGTTCTTCTTCGAAGCGACCTCTCTTCGTTGCTATCCGTTCTGTTGAGCCGCCTCCGGGCGGCTGGCTCTCTGAGCGAAGGTCGCCCGGCTTATCGACATCTCCTGGGATCATTTCCGGGTGCATCTCCCCGCGGTAAAACGCATTGCTCACAGGGCGATAGTCATCGTCTGCCTGCTCTTGGGTACTTTGGCCGCTGGCAGCTTCCGCCGAATCTTCGGCCGGCTGTTCCGACTCTGGCAGGTCGACGCGTGAGGCCAGTAGTTCTTCCATCCTCACGTAGATTTCGTGAGCAGTGCGGACGCTACGCTCTGCTGTCGAGTCGGGCGACAATACGGGTTGGCATAGGTTCCACAGAATAGAGACCTCTTCGGTGACGGCGTGAGGAACCGCCGAGGACATCGACTCTCCGACGGAGAGGCGCAACAGACAATCGGCAATCAGCTCCCTCACCGTCAAGCCGTGAGTAGGATCACGAGGGAGGATCGCGTCCGCAGCGAATTGTGCCAGATCGCTTCGAAGGCCCGGATACTCTCGTTGAAGGAAAGACTCGACGCGAGCGTCTTCTAAGATCGTCCAGAGATCCTGCATCAGACGCGGATGAGGGTAGAGGAGGAAGAGTGCAGCGAGCGACTCCAGGGCGGCCGGGCGCAGCCTTCCGTAACGCCGGCAGACCGTCTCGAGCAGGTCCAGGAGCGAACTGATTGGCAATGTGTACGTGCCGAATTCTAAATGGCCTGCCTCGTGGGCAGCCATCACGAGATAGAGCCGTTCGTTTTGCCGGGCACTGGGATATCGGCGCAAGAGAGCCGGCAGCGCAATCGTCTTCCCGTCGGCGCTCACGATCGGACGGACGATCGGTGTGGTCAACGCTTCCGGCCGCGGAATGATGGATACCTCGGATCCGCAGAGGCCTTGGACGACGAGCTTGATCTGCCGTGCGAATTGGCGCAGCGGAACGCCGCTCAGCGCTTGCTCCACCGAGGAAAGCGCTTTGAGGGATTCCGTGGCAAAATATGCCCGCGCGCCTTCCGGACCATATTCCAGGACCTCCATCCCGGCCTTGAACCACTCTTCAAACCGATTATCTGCCTCCGGTCCGTCGCCGATCAACGCGACGAGTTCAGCTGCACGCCGCAGATACGAGAAAGTTACTTCGGCATCCTTCTCCGCCATCAAAGCTCCATACTGCACGACCCTCATCCTCCACGCAGGGGAAGGCAGGCGGCGAAGGAGAGTCGGCGATTCAGCCAGCCAGGCGATAGCAGTCTCCGGAGCCCGTTCAGCCAATAGCGCGCCCACTGAAATGACAGGAGAGCGAAGCGGCGCTTCGATGTCGCTCAAAATAGCCGGGCTCGTCCGCAAGAATTCCATCGTGGCGAGGTAATCCGGTTTCCCCAATGAATTTGGCATGATCAGCTTCATCCCGAAACCCAACCACTGCCGCACGTCTCGGGCAACGAGCACCGGTGCCAGAGCGGGAATCTGCCGGATGTATTCGAGTCCCACGATCGGCTCCACGCGGGCGATCTCCAGGCCGATGTCCAGCCAAGCCGGCCACTGGTCCACAGCGACCGCCGTCGCGATCTGTGGTGCTGTTTTCAGATACTCCCAACTGACATTGGCGTCGGCCTCGGCCAATTCAAGGCCCATCGCCAACACCTCGACCTGACGGTCGGATGGCTCGATGAGTCCGAGGATGAGCGGGCTGTCCTTGAAATACTTCAGCGCGATGGCACCGGATGACGCAGCGAGGGCTACCCCAAGATCGAGCCACGTGTGGACCAGTGAATATCCGGCACGCCGGTCCAACTCAGGCATCGCTTCAATCGCGGCTCGTACCGCTTTGGCGGACACGGCCTCGAGTTCATCCAATAAAACCAAGATCGCTGCTGGCTTGTGCCCAGCGGCAATTAACCGTGGCACGAGTGCGGCCGCCCCGGCAGCGCCAAGCTCACCGGCCAGTCGGTTGATCAATTGAAGATCTGCAGGCTCCACCGCTCGTCATCCTTATCTTAGCCGTATCGGCCTGGTCCTTATCGTCCATACAGGGAGGGTGCTCGACGTGTCGTTTTGGAGTCAAGCGCCAGCGAGCCCCGGGAAGGTCCCTGCATCTGCGCAGCCCTGGGGCGAAGGTGCGGATTGTAAAGGACGCCCCAACGCTTGTAAACTGGCGCCAGACGCGGTTATTACCTCCAACGGGCATCACCTCCAATGGAAAGCCCAACATGACAGAACCCAAACAAGCCAGCCTGGACAAAATGTGGAAGTTCGTAAATGGCTTCGCCGCGAAAAGCGGGACCACGATGCACCCGAATCGGACCGTGACGGAATCCGTGGTCAAAGGCCTCGCCATGCATGTTGAGGAACTTGGAAAGCCGCTATGCCCCTGCAATTTTTATAAAGATAAAGCCGCCGAGGCCAAACTACGGCGATGGATCTGCGCCTGCGACGAAATGCAGATGTACAAGTACTGTCACTGCTTATTGTTTGTCCGGGAAGACGGAATGCCGATCACGGAATATCTCCCGGAAGGTCATGAAGGACGGGAAGTGTACGGTGTGATTACCGATCCCACGCCCGACAAGGGTCGGGCCTTACGGCATAAGGCTTCGAACGCATCACCGGAAACAACGGATTGAGTTATTGCCACCCTGTGACTTCATACCCCTGCTCGATCAAACATCGCACGACGACGTCAGCATAAGGCGGGTCCGGTTCCAGCGGTCGGTACGCCCCGCCTGTCAATCCGATGATGAGCCCGAGGCCGGCGCCCGCGGCTGCGCCTATGGCCACGCCCGTTGCACCTCCGATCACCCCCGTCGACGCCCCGACCGCTGCGCCGGCGATCAGCCCCAGTCCCGCTCCCGCAGCCATGTTTCCGCCTCGCCCGGTAGTCCCGGGCTGTAGGCCGGCTGCTTCAGCCTTCTGCTGGCACGCGGCGACCTCCAGTTTGGAAGCTTCGCGGCCTTTCAACAGCACCTTGGCATTCGACCGCAGCATCGGCTCAGGCCCCGAACAGCCGGCAAGCGCAAACACCAGCCAGGGTATGAGAAGGTACTCCCATCGGCCGAATCCCACCGCTTTTCGTCTGTTCACCGGTTCGGCATCCTCTCATCTCCGAGATAGGGGTCGGGTCTCTTGGACACGTCACTGATGAGAGTCTCATGTACGTGGTCCAATCTCCTCGCCGCTATTGCCAACCGGTCACCTCATACCCCCGTTCCTGCAGACATCGATTCACATAATTCGTAAAGGCCTGGCTCGGCGGAGAGCTGCCGGCACTGAAGAGGCCCGTCAATAATCCCCACACCGCACCACTGGCTGCCCCAATCAGCGATCCTTGACCGGCCGCTCCGGAAATCGCGCCTCCGACCGCTCCACTGGCTGCACCGACGCCGGCGCCAACCCCCGTACTTGTCGCGACACGTCCGGCCTTGCCGGTGTCTTCATCAGCACCGGCGGCTTCAGCCGCTTCTTTACATGCTTCGATATCCTGCTCCGCCGTCTCCTTCCCCACCGATTGCAAGTGTGCGTTCGGGTACAGAACCGGTTTCGGTCCCGAACAGGCACTCAACAACGTCCCGCCTAAAAGCACCAAGGCTCCTAGCAGGCTCATCCTTTTGTTTGACATTTCCGTGTCAGATGCGCGGCGACGTGAACCGCTGTCGTTCCCTTGATACATACGCGTTTGTGCCTTCCACCGGCGCCGGAGTGAATGTCGATAGCGGTCATCGGCATCGACAACTCCTCGGCGAGGAAACGGATCAGTTCGCGGTTTGCTGCTCCGTCGGCGGGAGATGCCGCGATGCGAATTTTCATTGCATCGCCGTGGATACCGACCCAGCCCGTCCGTGAGGCCTTGGGCTGAACATAGACCGTAAGCAGGACACCGCCCTGCCAGTCTTTCACAAAGGAGTGCGCGACCGATGAGGAGACGTCCGGCATGAGCTAGAAGGTGGCGGACCCTCGACAGGCCGATGAAAACAGCCGTCAGCTTCGTTCTCGCGTCGCTTGGAGGCTCCCCGTACCACACAAGGTACGCTTCGCCTCTTCACTCGTTAAGGCCTTGTCGAACAACGCTTTTGATCGGCCTTCAATCCGTGTCGGCAGTTGCGTCAGTTGCACAGCTCGAGCAACAGATCCGCATACTACTCAGAACATTGCCTTGACCAGTTCCATGATGCTGCGTTGCATGTCGGCATCGTCGGTAATCGGTCTGGCAATCGCCACGTCGCACGCGCGGTCGACTGCGATACCCTCGCGGATGAGCGTCCCGGCGTAGATGAGCAGTCGCGTGCTCACGCCTTCCTCGAGTCCGTGATTCTTTAAATTGCGCACCTTCCCGCCGAGCTTGACGAGCCTGACAGCGAGGTCGTGAGGGATGCCGGCCTCACGCTCTACAATTGAGGCTTCAATGTCGGCGGTGGGGTAGTCGAACTCGATCGCGACAAATCGCTGTTTGGTGCTGGGCTTCAAATCCTTGAGCACATTCTGATAGCCCGGATTGTAGGAAATCACGAGGAGGAAATCTTCAGCGGCTTCGATCGCCTGGCCTTTTTTCTCGATAGGCAGTAGACGGCGATCGTCGCTGAGCGGGTGAATAATGACCGTCGTATCCTTCCGCGCTTCGACCACTTCATCGAGGTAGACAATCGCGCCGTGCTTCACACCCAATGTCAGCGGTCCGTCAATCCAAACGGTCTCCTGACCTTTGAGCAAGTACCGACCCACAAGGTCGGAAGCCGTCAAGTCTTCGTGGCAGGCAACGGTGATCAGGGGCCGGCCGAGGCGATAGGCCATGTATTGGACGAAGCGAGTTTTCCCGCACCCCGTTGGTCCCTTGAGCATGACCGGCATCCGGCTCTTTGCCGCAGTGGTAAAGAGATGCACTTCACCCCGAACGTCGGCGTAATAGGGTTCTTTCTCGATGCGATACTGCGAAATGTCGAACTCCCGTCCCTGCTGTGTCATAGAAGCTTTCTCGGATCTACGAATGCCCCGCACGATAAACGGAACCGACCGTGAAGATCAAGCAAAGAGCTCCTCAGAATCTCCAACCAGATGTCTACGAGTGGGCACGCTGCAGTCTACGGAGTGCGGCAGCCAAGGCAAGACGTTGGAAACCCTGCGGATGCAGTCCCTTCTGCCGCATCCCGATATGCTTATGCAACCTTTCCACTATCCAACACGTCACGAACTTTCTTTGCCAACACGTTCGGGGTGAACGGCTTCGGCAGAAATGAAGCGTCGCGAGAGATGCCCCCCTGCTCAAACACCGGATGATCCGGATAGCCGGACATGTACAGCACCTTGATGCCGGGCCGCACGATTTGGATCTTTTCGGCGACTTCCGGGCCGCTCATTTGCGGCATCACGACATCCGTGAGCAAGAGATGAATCGGACCTTGATGCTTGGCACCGGTCATGAGCGCCTCGATGCCATGACGGGCTTCGAGCACGGTGTAGCCATGGAGTCGCAGCGTCTCGTGAACCAGGCCACGGACCGACGGTTCATCTTCCACCAGCAGGATGGTTTCCCGGCCATGCACAGGTTCGGCGTCAGGCGCGACCAGTCCTGGCGCACCCTGCTCAATAAGGGGAAAGTAAATCTTGAAGGTGGCGCCTTGATCCTTTTGGCTTTCGACCAAGATGCTTCCGCCGTTCTGTTTCACGATGCCATACACGGTTGAAAGTCCGAGGCCGGTGCCTTTTCCTTTCTCCTTGGTGGTGAAAAAGGGCTCAAACAGATGGGACTGGGTTTCTTCGTCCATGCCGTGACCGGTATCGCGCACCGCCAACAACACATAGGCTCCCGGCTTCACACCAGCCGGTGTCTGACGCGTCGGTCTCCCGATCGTCACGTTTCGGGTCTCAATCGTGAGACGGCCCCCTTTGGGCATGGCATCGCGAGCATTGACGGCAAGGTTCATGATCACTTGCTCAACCTGTCCGGCATCCGCTCGGATCCATCCGGTGTGGGGATTGAGTTCCGTGCAAAGTTCGACGATGTCCTCCCCCAACAGTCGGCGCAACATGCCGTCCATGTTTGCAATGAGGGCATTGAGATCGATGACTTTCGGCGCGATAAACTGACGGCGGCTGAAGGCCAATAGTTGACGGGTCAGCCCGGAAGCGCGGTCGGCCGCTTTTTTGATCTCAGTCAGGTCCTTGCGAGTCGGATCATCGGCCGGCAGGCGTGCGAGCAGCAATTCGCTATACCCGCGGATAACGGTCAACAAATTGTTGAAATCATGTGCAACCCCGCCCGCGAGGCGTCCCACCGCCTCCATTTTTTGGGATTGCCGCAACTGTGCTTCCGTCTGTTGGAGGGCTTCTTGCGCGCGCGTCCGATCACCGAACTGTTCCAGTTTTAAGCCGACATCGTCGATCATCTTGAGCAGCTCGTTATCCGGCACGCGGACCTGTCGACTGTACAGTTCAATGACGCCTTCGATGTCGCCGCCCACCCGCACCGGGAATCCAAACGCGCTATGGAATCCGACCTCGTTGGCGAGCAGTCGCCGCGGGAAATTGGGATCGCGCCCGACATCGGTAATCCACGCTGCCTTGCCGCTCGACCAGATCCGTCCAGGCAAGCCTTCTTCCTGCTTGAAGGTCAGGGCCCAGGTCTTCTCGAGAAAGGACTGCGCCTCAACCCCTGCCCCGGACCATTGGTCCAGACAACGAAGGACCGATGTGGTGCGATCGACGCGCCAGAAAATTCCGCAATCCCACTCGAGATTTTGGCCGACCGCTCGCATGATCTTCGGAACAGCTTCTTCCAAGCTCCGCGATTCTGCCAGCACGCGCGTGATCGCATACTGTGCGGTCAGCCGCTCTTCCACACGTTTGCGTTCGGTGATGTCCGAGAACGAGATGACCACCGAGGATGGGCTGGCTCCCCCTTCGGGCGTCAAGGGGCGGGAGTTGATCTCGACCCAACGCAGCTGTCCATCCGGTCGGTAGATTCCCATGACGATGGCGGCGCAGGGCTCACCCGTTTCCAGTGTGATCGCCGCCGGATATTCCTCGGGTGGGAACAGCGACCCGTCCTCACGAATCGTTCTCCATTTGTTGTCGTGCAAGGAACGACCGGTGAGCTCCTCGCAAGGGACGCCCAGGATCCGCTCGGCGCTGGCGTTGCCGGTGCGTAAGACCCCTGATGCATCGATGACCACGACGCCTTCATCGAGCGCGTTCACCACCGATCGATACCGGACTTCGCTCTCCTTCAGTTTCGTGTCTGCCTCCCGGCGCTCGGTGATGTCACGAATGAAGGCGCTGAAAAAGATCGTGTCGCCCACCCGAACCGGTGAGATTGAGAGCTCAACAGGAAATTCCTGTCCGGAGCGGCGCAGCGCAAGCACTTCAATGCGGCGGTTGAGGATGTGCGTTTCTCCGCTGGCAAGATATTGACGGATGCCGCGTTCATGATGATCACGGTCGCGTTGAGGAATAATGAGTTCCGTGAGGCGTTTGCCCAGCGCCTCTTCGCGCGACCATCCGAATATGGCAGAGGCCTGCCCGTTCCAATCACTCACAATGCCGGCGGCGTCGGTCGTCACCAGCGCATCCAGCGCGGTTTCCACGATCGCTCTCGTGCGCTCCTGGCTCTGAAGCAACGCCGCTTCTGCTGCACGCGCCCAGGAGCTTTCCTGTTGCACCTGCCTGTATTCCGCCCGGAGGTGCGAGGTCGACCAGAACAAGAGGACGACCATGGGAATCCATACGACCGCGCCCGTCAAGCCCACCTTCCATAATATGGAAAGGATCGGCTCGAGGATGCGATCACGATCCATACGCGCCAGTACATGCCATCCCAACCCGGGAAACTGACCAAACCCTTTCGTCCGGGCAAAGCCCGTCACGGTCGCTTGTCCACGGGACTCTTCTTCGACAAACCCGAGATCCCCCAATGGTGACGCCGTGGAAAACAACTTGCCCGAATTCTGCTCATTGAAGGCCCGATTCCGTCGAAGGTCCGAATCAACGAATACGCGCCCCTGGTCGGTCAGCATTTGGAACGCGACGGCTCCGGCTGACTCTGGCCGCGCTTCCAGCGAGCGCAGCGTCCCCGTCGTGACTTCTTCCAGTACCGATACAGGCACTCGACTGGTGACAACGCCGGAAAGATTGCCTTCGGCATCACGAATGGGTGCCGAGAACGCGACGCTCTCCGTTCCCCCTTCGCCTTCATGCAGAGCCACGTCGTCCACCTGAATGGTCCTCGTCTGGCTGACGCGTTGGAACCAGCCTGTCTGGCTGAAATCCTGGCCGCGCAGGGAGGTTTCCGTCGCGGCGATCATCATTCCGCGATTATCCGTCACCCCAATCCATGCATAGACCGGCGCATGGTTCGCTTTCATCCAACCGATGTAGCTCGTAAGATAGGCGGTGTCGGATGGCCGCAACGCCAAGGATTGAGCCATCATATGCACATCGCCATAACGTTCGAACAGGAGACGGTCCAGTTTATCCGATACCTCCGCTGCGGCAATCCTCAATTCTTCCCCGGCTGAGTACACCAGCCTGTGCTCGACGCTGCGAAGCAAAAACACCCCGGCAGCAATTGCAACCAGGTTCATCAGGATAATGAGATGGGGCAGCCAGCGATAACGCGGAGGATCGAGGGGTTGTTGGAAGTCCTGCTTGCTCATGGCTGCGAGGTCTCGGAGCACACAAAACTTTCCACGCGTGCGACAGGACGGTAGGCTTCCTTCGAGAGACGCAATCCGGCCAACCCTGAATCATCCATCGTGTTGATGAATTCGGCGCCCTCAGCTCGGGCTTGACGGCACGTCTCGCGAAACAAGAATTGCGCCGATCCCGGTATCGTCCGGTCGGTCACTTCCAACAGGACGCACCATGTTCGGCGATCCAGCCAGTAGCCAAATGTGTAGCCGCACAACACGCCATGCCTCCGGAGGACCGATCCCGCAAGTTGCAACTCAGGCGCATGGGACCAAGCGACTTCATGAGCTAGAACCGAATCCTCAAGCAGCAATTCAGCCAACGGATCCGATCGTCGAGCGAGTTTTTGGCTCCGCCATTCGTGGAACAACGCACGGCAAGCTGCCCGATCTCGAGGGTGAAAGGGCTCAACCACCGTACCACCCTCCCGCTCCACACGATTGCAGAGGGCACGCTGAGACTTGTACCGATCTCCCGCCAACCGGGTGAGATCGTCGGCCCGATACACATAGTCGGGACTTTTCGGCGTCAAGCGGTACCCCATCGCGGATAGAGTCGGTGCAAGCGCCGCGGGGACGCTTTCTATCCGGCTTACGGCGCTTTCCCCATTCCATTGCCGCATCAGACGGAAGGCCTCGTTCAGTGGCCGCGTCAGAGGACGCTCAGTCAGCGGCGGCAGCGGCATGAACCATCCGTCAGGCGATTGGATGAAGAGGCATAGAGCCCCGTCCAGGTCCATCCACCAGTAGGGAAGCAGTGCGTTCCACATATAATGATACGGAACAGAATAGGCGGCAAGGGACCCGCACATTTTGGATCGGTCGAGGGCGGTCTTGAGGCGTGAGAGATCCTCAAGGACCAGCCGCCGGCGCTGTTCCGGTCCCCATCGCGCGGAGATGGCTTGGGTCAGGCCCAGAAGAGGAGCGAGTACCAGCGCCTCCGCTTGAAACGGCCCCACCAGCCTCGGATGGTCGGCGATCCGCTGAACTGTGGACTGCTCTTCGAGAACCGCCATGACCTCGACGGCATGTCGGCGGATGGAATCAGGCACGTGCTCCTTGGTGTACGGACAGGTCCTGTCCCACGCCAAGAGTACCTCATCATGGCTGGCATTCCACATGAGCATCAACGGATAGAGCTGGCAATCAAGCGGCCGTTGGTCATAGATAAGGCACCTGCCGGTCGCAGACTCAAAGGCAGGGCAGAGAAATCCTTCTCCCTGGGGATTCGGCACCAATGTGACTTGAGAGCCGTTCAGGTCGGGAAATGCGCGGGCCTTGAGACCGCGAGCGACGGAGCTGGCGATTTCCTCACCCGTGAAATAGGGCCTCAGCACGCTGTCCGGATCGGGAAACCGGCAGCAGACGTCGCACTGGAAGCAGGCGCTATTCGGTACCGCTTGAGGCAAGCCACGGGCTGCCACTGTGGGAGGCGTCGCATTCTTGGCGCTCAGTGCCGCCATAGGGATTTTCACCGAAAGGGCACATTCTATCACCATTCGCAAAACACTCAAATTCTTGACCGGAACCGCCCTGGCTGAAATACTGACTCCAATATTGATTCTCCATACGCATACCACGATGGCACTCCCCCCAGAAGCGCCTCAGTACGATCCCCAAGTGTTGCTCAACTCGCAACCGGTGATCATTACCGTCATTGACCCTCTCACTCATAGAGTCGTGTTTCAAAATCAGACTTCCCAGAACAAGTTCGGCGATATTGCGAATCTGACCTGCCATGAAAAAATTGCTAATTGCGCCACGCCTTGTGCCTTCTGCAAGATGCCGGAAGCGGTCGATACCGGAAAGCCTACCGCCAGTGAGGTGCCGCTTCCCAGCGACGAGTACCTGCTCGTCCAATGGGCGCAGGTCCAGACGGCGAGCGGAAAGACTCATATCGTCGAAACGATCACGGACATCACGGCAATCAAGCGCCAGCAGGCGGAAGCTGAAGGTCTGGTCAAAAGACTGTCAAACACGAATCGAGACCTCATGCAAGCCAATCAGCTCTTGCGCGACCAGTCCATTCGCGACAGTTTGACGGGACTCTACAACCACTCGCACTTCCAGGAAACCTTGGTCCAACTCTGCGCGCTGGCACTTCGTGCGATGCGTCCGCTTTCGCTGCTCTTCATCGATCTTGACAATTTCAAACAGATCAATGATATGCACGGCCATACGATGGGCGATCAAGTCTTGAGGGAGGTCGGCTGGTTATTGGATAGCCAACAGGCGCCCGGACGAGGCACGGCCCGGTCGAGCGATTTCTCCGCGCGCTACGGCGGAGAAGAGTTTGCTCTGATTCTTCCGGACACCTCAATGGATGGGGCACTTAGTGCGGCTGAACGGCTCCGTCACCGTATCACCACGCTCACAATGCTTCCGGAGTTGACCGAACTCAACACACATCCGCTTGCCCTGACGTGCAGCATCGGCGTCGCCACGTTTCCGATCCATGCGACCATTCCCTCCGATCTCGTCGTGGCCGCCGATGCCGCGGTCTACGCTGCAAAGACGGCGGGTAGGAACTGCGTGCGACTGGCCTCTCCCGCGAATCCGGCTGCCCCGCTATTCGCTCCCCTTGTAGGTTCGTAAAGTCGCGTGATACGATTCTCGCATCTGATTCCATGTCGTGAACGGATCCCCTGTCTGATTTGGCAACCTCCGACCTTCTTTACCGCTGCTCCAGTATCCGTGATGCCCTGATTGAAGCAGGTCTTTTCACGCCTCAACCGGGAAGCTCTTCCACTACGGGACCTCACGAAGATTCGGCTTCTGCCTCTTGGCGCATCGGCCTTGAACCTTTACCGGTCACCCGTGAGCAGATGGCGTTTTTTCAGACGCTCGGACCGCAACTCCTGTCTTTCTACAAGGCCCTGAACCGCCTCTATACGGAAAGCGCCAAAGGGACGACGCAGCCGAGCTGGATTGCGGCCTGGCTCGACCAGGGGAAACCCGAGGCGCTGACCAGATATAGCCAGATGAAACGGTTCCGGGACGAGCTGCCCGCGGTCATACGGCCGGACGTCATTCCCACGCAGGACGGGATGGTGATAACGGAGCTTGATTCCGTACCCGGTGGCATCGGACTCACCGCCTGTATGTCGCGACTCTATGCCAACCAGCCCGCTTCCTCATCCGAAAACGAGAAGGCTCTCGCGCACCTCGTCGGTGGCCCTGACGGCATGCTCAATGGATTCGCCGGAATGCTCCGTTCCCAACGGGGACAGCAGGAGGGCGTCGTCGCCATCGTCGTGTCCGACGAGGCGAAGGATTACCGGCCCGAAATGGGCTGGCTTTCCAGGGAACTGACGGCTCGGGGACTTGAAACCTACTGCATCGAACCGCGCGAGATTCGCTTCACCGAAGGGAAACTGTTCCTGGAAACGGAAGGCGGCGCCCGTCCGATTGGCCTCATCTATCGATTCTATGAACTCTTCGACCTGCCGAACATTCCCAAAAATGAGTTGATTCAAT
Source organism: Nitrospira sp. (assembly GCA_035716265.1). Taxonomy (GTDB): domain Bacteria; phylum Nitrospirota; class Nitrospiria; order Nitrospirales; family Nitrospiraceae; genus Nitrospira_C. Next base: position 17,022 of record DASTJX010000263.1, on the reverse strand, counting down.
ACGCGGCCAAGAAAAATTGGGTCGCTATTACGCCTCCATACAAACCGGCACTGGAGGAAAAAGCAGCCTTTGGCCTCTTGCACCATCCCACATTGGTCTCCTACTGGCGGAGGGAGTTAGGGGAGGATTCGTTCTTGCACCTCTCGACGGTGATGCCCCGCACGTGGGTGCTGGATCCGGCTCCTGTGCCGCCTGCTGCCGTGATTCCGGGCCTCTCCGTGGGCGGCCGCGCAGTCACAAACTGGAGCGATCTGGCCGACGCCACACAAAAAGAGCGACATCTTGTCATCAAGCCGTCCGGATTTTCGGAGCTGGCCTGGGGGAGCCGAGGCGTCTCGGTCGGCCATGATCTCCCCCAGAGCGAATGGACAGCTGCCATCGATTCAGCTCTCCGGTCCTTCCCACACACGGCGTATGTCTTGCAGGAATTTCACAAGGGCCGGCAGTATCACTTGGAGTATTTTGATCCGGTAACGACCGAAATCCATGCTATGGCCGGCCGCGCGAGACTGTCGCCGTACTATTTCGTCACTGGCGAACATGTCGAGTTGGCTGGTATTCTGGCCACGGTCTGCCCCGCGGATAAAAAAGTGATCCACGGCATGAAGGATGCGATCATGGTCCCCTGCGCGGCAGTTCAAGGGAGAGCGACCGAATGACCCTGTATCATGTACAGTGGTGCCCTGAGTGTGACGTGGTGCGGCGGAAACTCGCCGAATTGAACCTGCCCTATGAGGACGTGATTGTCCCGGATTTTCGGCCGCAGCGTAAAGAAGTCTTTGCCGTATCGGGGCAGTACTATGTACCGGTCCTACAGGACGGCGAGACCGTCTTGAGCGACACAGACCAAATTCTGGCCCATTTGGAGAGCAAGGCGGAATCGGGTCGTCTGGCTAACGGCTAATCGGAGCCCCCTGGTATCTCACCACTTCTCCAGGGACATGCGCAAACAGCAATCAAGGTGTGCGCCTGCAGGGGAAAAAGCGGCGCGTGCCATCAGCGGCTATTCCAGCGTCTGCTTATAAGGAGTACTGGATGGAGGACTGGAGACGCATTCTCGCCGACAGCATCGTCAAGCCGAAGGACTTGGCTGAGCGCTTCGGGATGGATGAACAGGAAATCGAAGCCATCGTCGGTCCGTATCCCATGCGGATTACGCCTACGGTGCTGGGCACGATCAAAGAGAAGGGTGATCCGATCTGGAAGCAGGTGATGCCGGATCCCGCCGAACTGACTGACATCGATGCCGAAGACGATCCACTGGAAGAAGACATGATGAGCCCGGTGCCGCACCTGGTCCACCGTTATCCGGATCGCGTGCTGCTCATGGTCACTAATCAATGCCCCATCTATTGCCGCTTTTGCACCAGAAAGCGGCTGGTGGGGAAACCCGGCTTCCTCAAAAAAGGTGAACTCGATCAAGCAATTGCCTATCTGCAGGAGCATACGGAAGTCCGCGATGTCATCCTGTCAGGCGGCGATCCCTTGCTGCTTCCCGACCATCTCCTCGAGCGCATTTTGAAGGCGCTCAGGACCATTCCTCATCTGGAAGTGATCCGGCTGGGCTCCCGCGTACCCGGCACGTTGCCCGAACGCATTACCCCGAAACTTTGCAGCATTGTGAAGCAGTATCATCCGGTGTATATGAACCTGCATTTCAATCATCCGGACGAACTGACACCGGCCGTCAAGGCGGCCTGCGGCATGTTGGCGGATGCCGGCGTTCCGCTAGGCGCCCAGACCGTGCTGTTGAAGGGGGTGAATGACGATCCCGAAACGATGAAGCGGTTGGTGCACCAGTTGTTGCTGGCCCGCGTGAAACCTTATTACTTGTACCAAGCTGATTTGACCAAGGGCACCAACCATTTTCGAACCACGATTGAATCCGGCCTGAACATCATCAAAGCGCTGCAGGGTCACACGAGCGGCATGGCGGTCCCTCATTTCGTCATCGATGCCCCGGGTGGCGGAGGCAAAATTCCCCTGCTTCCTGACGACTATGTCGTGCATATGGACGAGGACGGCGCAGTCCTAAGAAATTACGAGAACAAGACCTTCCATTATCCACAACCGAAAGCCGGTCATGGCCGTGAGTTGCCGATGGTCGGCGCACGGACATCCTATGAGGATTCGTCTTGCGCCGACAGCTATCCCGAGCGGGACAGTTATTCGTCCTGGGGCAACAGCTGTGGTGGCGAGTTGGACGATTTGTGACGAGAAAACCTCCCCAAGGCATTCTGCCCTACCAGCACATCACCCGGCTCATCACCGCGGGTACCATCAGCGCGCCTACGCCCATAGAAGACCGCCAAATCCAGCCGGCCAGTCTGGACCTCCGCCTCGGAAAAAAGGCCTATCGATTGATCAGCAGCTTCCTACCGGAACTGTCGGCCATCTCCAGCCGCCTGGATGTCATGGATTTTTACCAGTCAGACCTGGTGATGTATGAGATGGATCTGTCTGGTGGCGCGATTCTGGAAAAGGGTCACGTCTATCTGGTGCCTCTCATGGAGTCGTTGCGTCTCCCCTCCACCATCCGTGCACGCGCCAACCCCAAAAGCACGACCGGACGTCTGGACGTGTTCACCCGCATCGTCACCGACTTGAATGCAGGATTTGACGAGATTCGCACCGGGTATCAAGGGCCGTTGTTTCTGGAAGTCGTCCCGCGGTCGTTCGCCATTAAGGTCAAGACGGGTCAATCGCTTAATCAAATCCGGTTTGTGCGCGGCGAAGCAGCAGCCTCAGATGCCGCTCTGCAGCATCTGCATCGCCAAGAACCCCTCCTCTATCACAACCTGTCGGACCGCAAGCCTCTTCGCCGAAGGGAATTTCGTACCGATCGCGGGCTCTTCCTGCGCATCGACCTCAAGGGTGACGAGCGCACCGACTCGACAGTCATCGGCTATCGAGCCAAGAAAAACAGCCATGTGATCGACCTCTCCAAAATCGGCTACTATGCCGCCACTGATTTTTGGGAACCGCTCTACCGGCATCGCCAGGACAGTCTCCTCCTCGAACCGGAAGAATTTTACATCCTTGCGTCGAAAGAACGGATTCGTGTGCCGCCGGATTACGCCGCGGAGATGGTTGCCTATGAAGCGGCCTGCGGCGAACTCCGCACGCATTACGCCGGATTCTTCGATCCGGGATTCGGCTACGGAGCCGACGGCGAACTGAAAGGTACCCAGGTAGTGCTCGAAGTGCGCCCGCACGACGTCCCCTTCCTCATCCATGACGGCCAGACGTTTTTTAAAGTCGTCTATGATAGGATGCTCGACGTGCCTGAGCGGCTCTACGGCGTTGGTCTTGGCTCTTCCTATCAACAACAAGCCCTGACTCTCAGCAAGCACTTCAAGGCATGAAGCAGTCGGCGTTCGAGCATCAGCGATCCGGAGTGCGGCGTTCCCCTGTATGCGCCGTCGGCGACATGACCGGTTGACGGCTACTCTCACGGTAATCCACATGGCACCGACCGATCTCCCCAGTCCACAAGACCCGCAACGCCCACCACCCAAGCCACGTCAGTCGGAGTCAGACAGCCAAGAGAGCGGCGGCGATCATCAAATGCGCGTCATCGGTCTGATGGTCGGAACGGCGCTGATGTTCATCGGGTTTCTGAATGTCTTTCTGTCGATCAGCGGCGGGTTCGAGATCAACGTCGTCCCGTTTCTCATTTATTTCGGCGGTCTGGCGGTGTGGGCCAACGCCGCGATTGAAATCCCTGCCGTGCGGTACGGCGTCATGGCGGCCGCCATCGGCCTCGCCCTGGGATTTTTCCACTATGGCGAAGTGCTGTTCTGGCACAAGCAAGTTGTCTTCTGGGCCACTGTTGCCATCGTCATGTACTTCATGTTTAACGAGCCAAAGAAGCCGGGCTAACCGATCGATCGGCCGGCCTGGAGGCGATGTCCACACCCCAAACGTCCTCCTCAGCCCCATGTGAGCAAGCCGCGCACCTTGGTGGTCGTCGTACCACGGTGACGGTGGGCGTTATTATCCCGACCCTGAACGAAGCTTCGATCATTGAGACGACCCTCCAACTGACGAGACAGCTTGGCTTCGACGAGATCATCGTGGTGGATGGCGGGAGCGTCGATCGGACCAACGTCCTTGTCGACACGATCGCCGGCAGTCCGAATGCAGCCTCAACACCGGTTCGTCGTCTTACCGCTCCCGTAGGAAGGGCGGCACAATTCAATGCAGGCGCGCGGGCGTGTCAACACGACGTCTTGTTGTTTCTTCACGCAGACAGCCATCTGCCGGTTGATGCCAAACGGCTCATCGACTTCGCGCTGGCCGATCCGCAAGTCGCGGGTGGACGCTTCGACCTCAGATTCGACCGTCCGTCGATGTGGGGTCGTGTCATCAGCCTATTCATGAACATGCGGTCAAGGCTTAGCCGCATCTCGACCGGCGACCAGGCGATATTCGTTCGCCGCCACGTCTTTGAACAGCTCGGCGGTTTTCCGGATATTCCCATCATGGAAGACATAGAGTTCAGCGCCCGTCTGAAACGGACCGGCCGGACCGTCGCGCTGAGAAGTTGCGTCACGACCTCGTTCCGTCGGTGGCAACGGGGGGGCCCGTTGAGAACGATCCTCTTGATGTGGCTCTTGCGCTTCCTGTATTGGATCGGCGTCAGCCCGCACCGACTGGCGAGCCTCTACGCCGATGTGAGATGAGCGACCGTACCATGAACCGCATGCCCACTCATCCCCTACCGGCCCGCACGGCATTAGTCATCTTCGCCAAGGCGCCGGTGCCCGGCGGGGTCAAGACGCGCCTTTGTCCTCCGCTCACGGCAGATGAAGCGGCGACCATCCACGGGACCTTCGTGCTTGATACGCTCGAAAGAACGAAAGCCGCCGTCACGAAGTTGAAGCTTCACGCTGATCGGTACTTGGCCTGTGCACCATCGTCGTCGTTGGCATTCTTCCGGATCCTGGAGGAGCGGCAAGCGGTGAGCTTGATCGAGCAAGAAGGAGAAGACTTAGGCGCCCGGATGAATCGAGCCTGCGAGACGCTTTTTCAGCGGGGCTATCAGCAGGTCTTGATCGTCGGCACAGACGTGCCATCACTTCCTCTCGACTATTACCGGCAGGCTCTCGATCAATTGGAGCGCCACGATGTGGTCGTAGGCCCGGCCCTTGACGGCGGCTACTACATGATTGGACTCAAGAAACTCCTCCCGGCGCTGTTTCAGGGCATTCCCTGGTCGACTGATCGCGTGCTCACCATGACGCGTGAAAAGGCGGTTGACATGGGACTCCGCGTCGCATTGCTTCCGGAATGGCGCGATGTCGATACCCTCGAGGATCTGCGCGTGCTGATCGACGCAAGCATCCTTGACGCTGGGAAGCCAAAACAGGAACAATCGTTCTCCAACCGGACCGCCGGAGCTTTGCAACTCATTGCCAAACGACTGCGGTCAAGAACGTAAAGGAATGGGTATGACATGAAGGTCGCATTGATTACAGGCGGTGCCAAAGGCATCGGACGCGGGATCGCTTTGGATTTGGCCTCACAGCAATGGAACATTGCGTTTTGCTACCGAACCAGTGAAGCAGAGGCCAACAACACGGCCGCTGCCATCATCCAGCGGGGCGGCAACGCTTCGGCGATCCGCTGTGACGTGTCAGACCCCGTCGCGGCAAAAGAGATGGTCGCCCTAGTTGAAAAGCAATGGGGCCACATCGATGCACTGATCAACGGCGCCGGACCCTACCATCGAGTCAATCTGTTTGAGGAAAGCGTCACCGGCTGGAATGACATGTTTGACGGGAACTTGCATCCCATTTTTTATCTCGCGCAGGCTGCCGCACCTGGAATGAGGACTCGCCGGTCCGGCCGTATCATCAATTTCAGCATGGCGAATGCCGATCACATGATCGCCCAACCGGATGTGACCGCCCATTTTATCGCAAAAGCCGGTGTGCTGATTCTGACGCGCACGCTCGCGAAACTGCTGGCACCTCATGGCATCACCGTCAATGCGATCTCACCGGGATTCATCGATTCGGGAAGCGCACCTCCCGGGGAACTTGCCGGCATGGCCAAACGAATTCCCGCCGGGTACATCGGCAGCGTCGAGGATACGGTCGCTGCGGTACGCTACCTCTTGAGCCCCGAGGCACGGTATGTGAACGGCGCCAATATTCAAATCAGCGGTGCGTGGGGAATATGAGAGGGCAGCCTGACTGCCCTTCTTGTTCGCGGAACGCGCACGACCAGAGCGCGCAGGAATGACAGGTCAGGCCGCCCTTGAATGAGACGAAGAAGGAGGTATAAGAGGATGAAATCGGAGGAAGACAGGAAGGCGCACCACAGATTCTTGCAGGCGCTGCAACATGAGCATCTTACCTGCACCAATGGAGCATGTGGCGGCCCGATGGACATCACTGACCTGACGCCGCATCACGCTCGTGTTAAGACGTACGAAGCCGTTTGCGAACGCTGTCAGCAGAAGGAACAAATCGCCGGCAAAGAAGCGACCTCGCCGCCCTGGGATATGGCCTCAATCACCATGATGGCCGAAGTCCACTTGCTGCATGACCAACCAACGTGTCCGTTCGACAATACTCCGATCACATTTATTTCCATGCCCAACCCTCGGCGCAAGGCACGGTATCGACTGTTGTGCTACTACTGCGGGCGCCACGCCGAAATGAATTGGCCGCCCCCTGAAGCCAAACGATGACAGGCCGGCAAGCCCCGATCCTTCCCGTCCGATTATGCTCGGTCGTCGTCGTGTGCTTCAGTCTTCTTGCCTCAAATGAACGCGTGCCCGCCGCCCCTTCCCTGAAGTCCGGATCGCCCACAGACCTTCTTCTGGAGGCAAGAGACACCGCCGCGTCGATCGATGATTGTGCCGAGCGCTCGGCCGCGCTTGATCCCGTTGTCGTCGCACAAATCGCGCTTGCGCCCCCACAAGCCCGGGAAACGCTGAGAATCTTTCCAAAACTCCCCAGCAAGCTCAACTACCTTTCCGCGCTCGCCGCAGCCTATGCCAAACATGCAAATGTGGCTGAAACCGAGCGGATTTATGCTGAAATCGTCGTCGAAGATCAATCTTCACGCGCCGGCAAACTAGCGGCGGCCAATGCGCTGGGACAACTCGCCATAGCCTATGCGAACAAGGGTAATGTTGAAGAAGCCCTTCGCACCCTCGAACGACTGAAGGATCGGACCAAGCAGGAGCTGCCTGCGGTAGTGGGCACCGTCACGGCGAACTTGGCTGAAGCGCAGGCAAGACAAGGCGATGTGAGCGGCGCTGTCAGAACCGCCTCGAGCATTGCCGGAGACAATCCTCATCCGCTGATGACAATGGTCGGAGACCTCGTACGAAAGGGCAACGCCCAACAAGCGCAGGAGATCGTTGCCGGCCTCGATGATGGCGTGAAGCCCTACGCACAATGGGGCATCATGCAGGCTCGGATCGGGCAAGGTCGTCTCATCGATGCCCAGGTCACCGCTTCGGCGATCAAACCGGGGCACGCCAAGGCCGGTGCGTTGTTGGAACTAGCGACCTATCATCTCGAGCACCGAGGTCATCGGCTGGCCTTGACTCTTTTACAGGAAGCTGAGACATCAGCACGCGCAACCGTCAACGATTGGGCGCGAGCCGATAGGTTGTGGCACATTGCGGCCGAAACGGCGGTTGCAGGTGATGCCGCTCGCGCCATCGTCATTGCGAAATCCATCGAAAAGGACGGACATCGGAGCTCTGCCATTTCCGACATTGCCAAGGCTCAGGCAAAGCGAGGCGACTTTGCGGACGCGTTTAACACCGCCAGCCTGTTGAAGCAGACGGCTCCAACGAGTGTTCCGGCGGTTTTTCCTTACGATATGGCTGTTTCCGAGATCCTTGTGCAAATGGTGAAGGCGGGCAAGGGAACAGAAGCAAAGGACACTGCCGCTAAATTCCAAGATACCGATATACGACGCTCTTGGCTCTACAGCAGTATCGCAATGGCCTATGCCGATTTGGGGCACGTGAAAGAGGCCAAGGCGGTTCTCGCTTTGGCCGAAACCGAAGATCAACGCAGTGCAAGAAGAAAAGAACTCAGACAAATCGCTGACAAACGTCGGCTCGATAGTACTCCGGCCGACGAAACCCGTTTCCAAGAATTAGTCGAAACCGAAACCAACATCCGACCGGGGCTTGATGCCCTCGCGGAAGCGTTGGCTCGAAACGGCGAGCTCACCGGCGCAATGGCAGTCGCTGATCAATTGAATCACCCAGCACACAGGCTCAATGTGATAAAGACACTGAGCGCATTGCACGTGCATTCGGGGCGCAAGGAACACACACTCCGCTGGGCTCGCAACTTGTCCAGCGCTTCCGAGAAGGTGTTCGCCTTGGTGGGAATCGCAACCGCGCTCGCGCAGGAGGCGGATAAACGGAAGAAAGCGAAACCTGCATCGGTGAAAAACGCTGCGAGCGGCTGACAGCGAGGCGGGCTGTCGCTGTCCACCTCAGCTAAGGCTCTTCGGTCTGAGACAAGCGGCTCAACACGGGAGCGGGCAGCACAGAGATAAACGTAGCCCGCTTCTCCTCCCAACTCCTATTAGCAGCCAGGCAAAGCTTCCCCCTCCGCTGTGATTCTTTTTTTTGCCTGGGAATGTAACTTTGGCCCGAAGCTCGCCGGGCATTGCCGGAGCGGGTGAGACACAGCTTGCCGCTGTCTATTTAAAGCAGTGCGGGCAAGCGGTCGCCGTAATTACCACAGAGGCTGCACCGAACTTTCCCTTCCCCTTCCGCTGATGGAGAAAATAAGAGGGCGGCTGTGGTGCTCTAACTGCGCGCGCCCAACGAGGGCTGTTTTCTCACCCACCCGCCCTCGCGGCGCCAAGACGCCGCCTCTTCCCATTGGCCGCGCGTTGCGCGAGCACAAGAGAGCATCACAGCCGCCCTCGTCTCTGCTATTTCCCGAACGCTTTCTTCAGCAGCGGCTCTATCTCACCTTTGGCCGCCATAGGGTCCAAAATGTCGGTATCTCCATAGAAAGTGCCGTCGATAAAGACCTTCGGCAGCGTAGGCCAATTGGTCATTTTGGTGAGGGCCTCCCGCTTGGCCGGCTGGGAGAGCACGTCGATCACTTCATAGGGATACCCGTACTTGTCGAAAAACTGCATCGTTTCACGTGTAAAGCCGCACATCGGCATCTGCTTCGTGCCCTTGCCATAGACCACAATCTTGTGGGCTTTCACTTCTTTCTGAATTTCCTCTTCGATCGGATCTGCCATGGTTGGCCTCCTTCCAGCAATCAATCAGCGGCTGCCAGCCACCCGCTGTTCATGTTCGTCTTTGGTGTTGGCGGTAAGTTCCAGGGCGTGGATGCGCCCGTCCTTCATCGGGGCATCAAGCGCTTGATAGATCAGGCGATGGCGATCGAGCAGGTTCTTGCCCTGGAAGGCATCGGATACGATCATGACTTTCAAGTGATCCATCGTGCCGGTCTTATCGATCATGGTGACCGCCGCGTCCGGGATGGCGCGTCTGATGTACTCCGTCAGTGTCTGTTCAGTAATCAAAGGGTTCTTGCCGTCTTAAGGACGGCACTCCATTCCCCGGCATCCCTGAGGTATGTGCCTGGGTTGCTGTCAGGATACCGTAGCGGCTTTCGGAAAGGCAATTCGACTTGATGACGTACCAATCAACGCGTTTGGATTCACTGCTGGATCAATAGCGATTCCAATTGGAATCGCTTCTCTATCAAGCACCACTCGGCTAGGAACATGACGAACCATTTGGAAAGGAACGACATTTCCCATTGTTCTTGCTTTCCGAAATGGTGGTACAGAACTTGGTGCATCGTCGATAAGGGCAAGGAGGCGGGCGATGACATTCACGCTGATGCTCACGGCAACCACCGTGCTTACAAGGTCTCTCTCGTTGCTGCGTCGTATCTGGCTTGGCGGTGCAGCGGCCTCACATGGTGGTGGATTTCCACCTGCGGTGGTGGACTACCACCGATCTCGAGTACCGGCTTCAATCGTCATCGTCGGTAAATGCCTGATATGTCAGAGAAGACAATGGTCCTATCAAAAGGCATGTCGCTTGCTCTATCACCGCGCATCGGCATGAGGATGCGCCACCACCACCTTCATCGATCCACCAAGGAGGACATCATGGGAGAATTTACTTCGGGATTTTTCATGGGCGATCAAGCGACCAATGGGCGGATACTGGTCGTGGATGACGAAGCGGATATTCGCAAGGTCGTCCGCATGACCCTCCAAAAAGCCGGCTATGATGTCCTCGAAGCCGAGAATGGCGAACGGGCCATCGAGACCATCAATTCGGGAGAGAACAGGCTGCTGTTGGACATCCTGATTTGCGATATTCGGATGCCAAAAATCAATGGTGTGGAGGCCATCGCGTACTTCCGGGCCAACTATCCCAGAGTGCCCGTGATCGTACTGACCGGATTTCCTGACGCCGACATGGCCACATCCATGCTTCGGCAGGGTGTCGTCGACTATCTCGTCAAGCCGGTAGAAGGCGATAAGCTCAGAGAATCTGTCGCCCGCGCCATGGAACAACGAGAACTCGCGCACCTCTAGGCTTGCGCATGGGGTATGATGTTCGGGGAGGGCTGTGGCCCTCCCCTTCCATCCCCGGAGCCATGCCGTGCAGCCCGTGACGGACAGAACGGTGGCCGCAAACCTTGCACCCACGAAAGTGGCGATTCTCGGAGGCGGGCGTGGGGGAACCGCTCTCCTTGATCTGCTGCATCTGATTCCCTCGATTGAAATCATCGGGATTTCAGACCGCGACCCTACCGCACCCGGTCTTGTGCGCGCCAGAAACCTTCGCATCGCTGTGACGAACCGGATCGAGGATCTCGTGGCTAACCACGGGGTCAACTTGATCATGGATGTCACCGGCGACCCTGCCATGGAACGGTTCATTCAGCTCCATAAACAACCAGACACTCAGGTCCTCAGCGGGTCGGCGGCACGGTTGTTGTGGGATCTGGTGAGCCATGAGGCCAATCTTCAGGCCGAACTGTTCCACGCCGAGAAATTGGCAGGGATCGGGTCCTTTGCCGCCGGCATCGCGCACGATATCAATAATCCGCTGCAGCTCATTATGGGGTTGGCGGAAAATCTTGCTGAAGAAACCGACTTCAAAGTCGTCCACGAGCAGGCTCGCGAAATCATCGAAGCCGTAAGGCGGACAAGCGCCATCTGCCGGGATTTGACGCAATATGCCAGAAAGACGTCGGCCCGAGACGATACAATGGTCTCTCTCAATAACCGTCTCGACGAGGCGCTGAAAATCGCCCGCTATGCTGTCAGCTTTCATGACATTACCGTGGACAAGCACTACGCGGAAGGGGTCGAAGCGAGAGGCAATCCGGATGAGGTCCTTCACCTCTTGGTCAACCTGATCACCAACGCCGTGCAAGCCATGGAAAAGGAGGGCGGAACGTTGAGCCTTATCACGCAAACGTGCGTCGACGGCGTGACGCTGCAGATTGCTGATACCGGGTGCGGGATTGCCGGGGACGAACTCGGCCAGGTTTTTGATCCCTTTTTCACGACCAAGGATCCCGGCAAGGGCACCGGATTAGGGCTCTACAACGTCAAGACTATCGTCACCAGGATGCACGGGACGATTCATGTGGAAAGTCGAATCGCGCAGGGTACGACGTTTACGATCACTTTTCCCGCTGTTCCGGAGAATCGGACGTGACGCAGGCGATCCGGCAAGCCACTCCCGTCACGCGAGGATGGAGGCTTCAAACCAAGCTCATCGTCTCTATGCTCGTGGTCGGTGTTGTTCCTCTCCTCGTTGGTCTGGGCATGGCTTTCTGGCAAGGGTCGCAGGAAATTCATGAAGTGAGCGGCGAAAGCTTCAAAGCGCTGGCCACTGAAGCCGCAAGAAAGCTCGACCTTCTCGTCGGGGAAGAAATCGCCCGCACCTCGAGAATTGCCGCTGATCCAGTCATTGTCCGGGAGCTCGAGCGGCGACGTGACATGAACTTGAAGCCTGAATCCGGTCGCTACCCTGTCAAGCAGAATGTTCAACTCAAGTGGGAGAGCAAAGATCCGGCGACCGTAAAAAGTATCACGGAAAACCGTGTCGCCAATCTGCTGCGGGAATATTATGCCGGCGCGAGGAGTGAGCCGGACGAATTGATCCCGCAGGTGGTGCGCGGTGCCACCAAAATGCTGTTTGTGACGGATACCCAGGGGCATCTCGTGGCTGCGCTAACCGACCGGCCGGCGTTCTCCAACGGAGGATTTCTCTGGTGGAAGGGCACGTTCAACAAAGGCATCGGTCAACTGTATATCGAAGACGTCTACTTTGACGAGCTGGCCGGCGCGTATGCGTTCTCCATCAGCCTTCCTGTCATGGACAGTCTCCGCTATGAAGCTGTCGGCGTGATCCATCGGGTCATCGATGCCAAGGAATTTTTTGGCCCATCCACTCATCCGATCCGGTTTGGAAAGACCGGCCATGTCATGCTCATCGATCATCGAGGAATCGTCGTCAGTTGTCCCATCCTTCCTACAGGTGTCCGGCTCTCGGACGCGAGCATCATTCCCCTGGTCACGGGGCGGCAGTCCGGCTGGACGAGCGCACCGAGCGATGGCCATGGAGGACGCTCGTCGTCCATCATCGGCTTTTCTCCGCTTCCAGAGACCAGTCGGAATACCAATGGGGCGTTGGATGTGGGATCATGGCATACGTTTGTCTGGCAATCGTCAGATGAGCTGTTCGGCCCCATCAGGCATTTATTCATGTGGATGACGATCTTCGGCTCGATCGCCGTCGCACTCCTCGCGACGCTCGGCTATTTGGCCGCCACGCGCATCGTCACACCGGTTCGGCAGCTGCAACAAGCCGCCCAATCGATCGGCCGCGGAGAACTGCGGCAGTCGATCGACATCAAGACCGGTGATGAGTTGGAAACACTGGCTGAAGAATTCAACCGCATGAACCGGCAATTGGAAGCGGCGTTCACCGGCCTGACGGATCAAGTCACCATGAAGACGCAGGAAGTGCAGTATTTGCAGCGGTCTACCGACCAAATCCTTGATGCAGTCCCGACCCCGATTTTAATTGTGGACGATCAGGAGCAGGTGGTGTACGTCAATCGGACCGGACGGGAGGCCTTTGCCCTGACAGAGGAATCATCTGCCGGCGGGCGGCTGTTCGACATTCTGCCGGTTGAGGTCTCGCAACAACAGCAACTGCGGCAGGAACTGTGGAGTCACCAAACGACCGGCATAGCCTCGTGCTTGGCCGGTGATACACCCGCTGCCGTGGACAATATCAGAGATCCGCTCGTTCCAGAAACGGCTACCGTCCATAGCAGTCGACAAGCGGAATTGCAGTTGGGCGCTCACCTGTACCGCTACGAGTGGTTTCGTGTAACCGGCCGGCCAGGGCAATCCGACCGCGTAGGGCTCGTGCTCCGAGACACGACGGACGAAAGCCGCATGCAGGAGAAGCTCGTGCAAGCAGAAAAGTCGGGAAGCCTTGGGATTCTCACGGCGGGAATCGGGCACGAACTGAATAACCCCTTATTCGGCATAATGGGATTAGGAGAAGCCCTACAGGATGACTGCGATTCCGCGAGGGTGAAATCCTATGCCCAGGACATCATTCAACACGGCAAGCGAATGGCGGCTATTATCAGAGATTTTACCGGCATCGCGGCCCGCGAAATATCGGATCAACGACAGACGGTCCATTTGGAGCGTGAGATCGATCAAGCGCTGGCGGCAATTCTGGTCGGCTTGGATGCCTCGCAGTTGACCATCGAGCGCAACTATGCCGGAGACACGGTGGTGCTGGCGCTGCCGGACCAACTGAAGCAGGCCTTCTCGAACATCATGACAAATGCCCTCCACGCAATGCAAAACAAGGGGACATTGCGGCTGTCGACCGCCGTGGGTGAGAGAGCCGTGGTCTTCACTATCGCCGATACTGGTCCTGGCATTCCCAAGCACCATCTGTCGAGGATTTTTGACCCCTTCTTCACAACCAAGGGCCAAGGCGAAGGCTCCGGTCTCGGACTGACGGTGGCACGCCGCATTATAAGGAAATTCGGCGGTGATATCCGATTGGAGAGTGTCGAGGGAGCCGGCACGTCCTGCATGATCACACTGCCGCTTATCGCTGCCCCCTCTCCATCAAAGGAGGCATCATGGACCGCTTCCGAGTCGCGCACTCTACCGCAGGCCTCACGTTCCTAATCCTGGGCGTCTGGTGGGTTGCCATCGCCTATCCCGCCAAAGAGGAGCCCAAGACGCCCGGCATCTCCCCTGAAAGAGTTGCGGGTTTCGTGCATGCCGTGCTCCAGGCGCACCGGACGATTTACACGACGCACATCGTCAATCGGCTCCAAGAAAAGGGGGTGGTGATGGCCGTCGAGCATTGGGAGCAGGAGAACGCCTTGCCGCTTCCCGCCCAATTTCTCCAACACTCGGGGCGGTTGGTGGCCGAAAGCGGGCAAGGGATCCGTTACCGTCTGATCGGGCTGTCACCGATCTACCAACGCAATGCCCCGGCGACCGACTTTGAGCGGAAGGCTTTAGAATTGCTGAATCGAGCCCCTGAGGCACCGATCACAGGTATGGTGAGCAGTGGACGCAAGCAATATTTTCAGGCCATCTATCCAGACCGCGCCGTCTCCGCTGCCTGCATCAATTGCCATAACAGTCATCCGCTGAGCCCTAAACGAGATTTCAAAACCAATGACGTGATGGGCGGCATCGCCATTACGATACCGATCGAGTGATGTCGGCCGGAGCTGACAGCCATCAGAAACGAGCAGGGAAAAAGCCGGGCGCAAACGCTTGCGGTCTCGGGAAGGAAGAGAAAACGCCTGGGATGGGGCGGCTCACAGGAGGCTCAATCAATCAGTCTTCGCCCTCACGTTGGGTGCGAGACGGAGAACAGCAGCGGGTGCTATGAATTGGAGTCTTGCTCAACGACCACCGCATGTTTGGCTCGGTGCGACATCAGCTCACGGACGGGGCCCGTCAATTTCGGCAACTCCTCAGGCCAGGCCGCGACTCCCATGTCGGTCGTGCCTTGCATTTTCGCGCCTTCCTCCATCATGAGTACCGGCGTATGGACTTCCCCGATGAAGATGGCGGTCTTTAACAATTGGACGCGTTCCCCAGCCGTCACGGTCGCCTTGATCCTCCCACTGCTCACAACAGTGCCAGCCATCACAACACCTTGGACGACGCCGTCTTCGCCGACGATGACTTGACCTTTCGTGTGTATTTCTCCTTCAAGACGGCCGTCAATCCGAACCGTCCCTTCCACCCTGATCTCTCCCTTGAGATGCACGCCCTTCGCCAGGAGCGTGATGTTGTCGTCGCCACCAAATCCATTCTTTTTCATGCGGTTCCTCCCACTACAGCTCACCGCCAAGCTTACATCATTCGAACGAGAAGCCCTAGGAGAATGTTGAAAGGTTACTCAGGCGGGATGTAAGGATGTGCTCAGTCACCTGCTAAGAAAACCCGAACCTGTGCCGGAGCCGCTCCCAGATGCCACCGCCGTGCACTTCGCAATAGACGCTTGGCTCAGTTCCTTCAATGAAGACTTCCTCTACCTGCTCCGGACATTGCGAAGTGGCCAATTGTCCGGTCTTGGGATCGATGGCCCGCGTGACAATGCCGGACGGTGGAGTGAACGGACTTGTGCGTTCCGGCAACATCCGCCTCGCGATGTCCATCCATATCGGGAGTGCCGCTTGGGCACCCGTCAGACGGATGGCCCGTTCGTCGTCAAACCCCACCCAGACACCGATCACAAGCTCTGAGGTATACCCTACAAACCAGGCGTCACGATAGCCGTCGGTCGTGCCGGTTTTGCCGGCGATGGATCCGGTCAAGCCCAATACTTTCGCTTTCGCAGCCGTTCCACGCTGCACCACACCCTCAAGCAGCGACGTCACCAGATAGGCTGCCTGAGGCGATACGCCTTGCCGCCGGTCCGGTGCGGGCGTCCACAGTACGAGCCCCTGTCGATCCGAGATGAGGCGTAGGCTCGTCGGATGGACCCAAATCCCTCGATTGGCAAGCACGCCGTATGCCGTCACCATGTCGAGCAACGAGACGGCGGGACTTCCCAAGGCGAGCGACAGATCGTTAGTCAGCGCGCTTGTCACTCCCAGGTGGCGGAGGACATCGACGATGGGTTGCGTGCCGACGGCCTTCGCCACACGCACTGCCGGCACATTGAGGGATTGCTCCAACGCGCTACGCAGCGTCACATTCCCTCGAAACTGCCTATCGTAGTTCTGAGGCGCCCATGTCGCACCTTCCGATTCAAAAGCCACAGGCTCGTCCGCCAGCAGGCTGGCCGGTGTCATGTAGGGCGGCGTGCCGGTCCGGCTTGCTTCAAACGCGGCAAGGTAGACAAAAGGTTTGAAGAGCGAGCCAGCCTGTCGGTGAGCTTGCACCGCTCGGTTAAACTGACTGAGGCGGTAGTCCCGTCCGCCGACTAACGCCAAAATCGCGCCGGTAGAGGGATCCAGGACCGCCACTGCCCCCTGTAACAGTTGGTCGGATCCTCTGAGGGCTGGATAGGCCCGCTCTAGTCTGGCCAATCCGTTCTCGAGGCCTTCCGTCGCAATCTGCTGCACAATGGCATCGAGCGTGCTGTCGATTCGCAGGCCTTCCGGCAACGGCGTGCCGATCGCTTCCTCGACCTGCCGCAGGACGGTATCGAGGAAATACGGTGCATCAGCCAAGACATCGTCGGGCGGAGTCACCTGAACCGATTGATTGACGGCGACCTTCCATTCATCTTCCGTCACATGGCCCTGATCGCGCAGCAGACGCAGGACCACGTCACGACGCTGTTGAGCCAGGGCACGGTGTTTTGTCGGCGCGAACGTGTTCGGCCCCTTGACCAATCCCGCGATCATAGCCATTTCGCCTATGGTCAGTTCGCCTACATTCTTACCGAAGTAGCGATGTGCCGCCTCCCCGACTCCATAGATCGATACGAATCCGGCTTGACCGAGATAGATCTCATTG
>DASTJX010000262.1:0-3639 GCA_035716265.1 Nitrospira sp. | reverse complement strand
GACTCGCTGTATAACATTATAAAGAGATCGTTTCAACGCGGCACATGAAGACATCAAGAGCGCGGTCGGTTACGCCTCTGGCGCCAATGCGGATGTGGTTCCAACCGCGGGGCGCGGGGTGGGGATCCGGTTGAGGAGTCGAAGAACAAGGACGATGGTAATGGGCAGATAGATCATCATTCCCACGAGACCGAGCAACGGTTCACCGATCCAGAATGTGATGATCAGATTAAAGAGCAGAACTCCGTAATACAGTGCGCACCCAAGCAATAAGGGCGTGGTCGCAGAAGATTGCTCGCGGTGCAAGGCCTGTGGAAGGAGCCTCCGATCAACGAAAAAGTACATTCCAAGCCCGACAACCCCGACGACAGCCCATCCCACGAAATTCATGAGAGGGATTCCGAAATACACACCTGGGTCAGGATAGCCATAGATGCGTCCAAGAAACCAGCGGTCGCCACGAAGCGCGACGGGATCAATGATCACGTCGATGACGGTGAGAAACGTCGCCGTCAGCAGCAACGATGACCATGACGTTCTAATCTTTGGATCGAGGACGAACTGTAGCCGCTGGTGGCCCGCCCTGGCTACCGAAGGCAAAAGAAATACCAGGGCGAGACAATAGCTTGAAAAGAGCAGAAAGGTGAACGAGAGCGAATCCATGAACGGCACGTCCGCAATGTAAAGCTCCTGGCCGACGGTCGAGCCGGTGTAATAATAAAATCCAAACGGAACGCCAACGCGTGTGGACGAATACTCGCAAACAAAGGCGGTGATCCAGCTGGTCAGGAAAAAGACTGCGGTTCTCCGCCACCCGAGCAGCCGCTCGCCCACGAGAAGGAACGCGGCGAGAAACACGAATACATACGGGCGCAGTACGACTGTCTGAACAAAGAGGAGTGGAAGACTTTCCATCGCGATGTCGGAGGCCGGCTCCTTTCACCTTTTTGCGCCGCATTGTGGACGACTCGCAAGTATTTGCCAAGAGGGATCAGCAGCCACACGATGACGCGTCCGCAACGATCTCCGCTCACCGAGCTCTTTGGTCAGCTTGAACCCCTTGGAGGGAAGATTCCCACTCAGTTATAATGCCCCATTGTCAACGCTCAGGAGCACACGTCATCATGTCCACGGCTAACATGTCCTATAGCGAACAGCAACGCTCGCTCGCCGACCTGATGCTCGCGGTTGCCGGCGAATCAGTAACTGTATTGAAAAAACATGCTCCCGAACAGGCGCTCAAACTCAAACGGCAAGATGAATGGAAATTGTATCTCGAGTTCCTCAAGGTGACGTTCAACCTGGCCGACCGGCTGTCGGCGTTTCACATTCCGGTCAAAGACCAGCCGGATTTCATGAGCGGACTGGAAGAGACTGTGACGGCGCGGTTGCGCGCTGTTCTGGAGCCGGCTTTCGGGTCGGGCGTCGATCAGAACGAGATCATGATGACGATCAGCGGCGTTGTCGCAGAAAGTCGCAAACTCTATGAGAGCTACCGCTTCTCCATCACTGAAGACAGCAAGACCAAGACTGAGATGTTCGACAGCTTTGGCGGGCGTATCGCGGACGCGCTGGGAGTGGCAGATAATCCGCAAATCACATCGGCCGCTTTGCTGTGTGCAACGGCGATGATTCCCGCGATCACGGCGATCCTTAAAGGGGAACCACCGCCCTTAGCCGGCACGTCATCCCAGCTAAGCGACAGCGCAGCCTCGACCGTCGCGCCAGCGCAGAGAGGTCAGACGGGCAATGAGATCAAGCTCATCAGTGTCATGTCCGATGTGTCCGGAGACGAAATCGAAACCCGCTGGGGATTGCATCCGCGGTTTCGCCAGGATCTTACCGCAGATGAGATTCAGCAACTCACAAAACTCATGAATCGAGTTGCGAAAGTGCTTGGCGAACGGTATGCGGCCGTGGCATTCTCCGAGGAGTGGACCTCTTGGCATAAGGCCGGCCACGCCTAATCGTTTCGACAAGGGACCGTCTTCTCGTCTATTTCGATTTCACCCGACAAGGAGACTGCGTGAATACCACTAGCATCGATCCTGTGCGCACACATATCCCGACCAGTCTGGCACGATTGCCTGAACTGTCTCAGAATTTATGGTGGAGTTGGACGGTGGAAGCACGCCAACTCTTCGAGACGATCGATCCCACACTCTGGTTTTATATCCACCACAATCCCGTCAAGTTGCTCGCCGACGTACAGCCTGAGCGATTGGCCAAGCTGGCCGAGGATCCTGCATATCTCAGACAATACTCCGCCGTGCTCAAATTGTTTGACGAGTATAGGGCCAATGGACGCAGCTGGTTCACCATACAGCACGCCAGCGAAACTAAGAAAGTCATTGCCTATTTCTCGGCGGAATTCGGTCTGCATACGTCCATCCCGATTTACAGCGGGGGCTTGGGCATCCTGGCAGGCGATCATTGCAAAGAAGCAAGCGATTTGGGCGTTCCC
Source organism: Nitrospira sp. (assembly GCA_035716265.1). GTDB lineage: Bacteria > Nitrospirota > Nitrospiria > Nitrospirales > Nitrospiraceae > Nitrospira_C. Next base: position 1,175 of record DASTJX010000262.1, on the reverse strand, counting down.
CTCGTGGGTATCGGGTTTATGTATCCTCAAGGCTATTTCCGCCAACGGATCACGGCCGAGGGTTGGCAGGAAGCCGCCTATGCTCCGTTTAACCGTGAAGACTCTCCAATTCATCCAGCGTTGACACCATCTGGCGAGGCCTGCCGCTTCACCGTCGATATGGGTGGTCGCAATGTGACGGCGGTCGTGTGGAAAGTGTTGGTGGGACGTATTCCTCTCTATTTAATCGATACCGATGTGCCGGAGAACAGCGCGGAGAACCGGGCGCTCTCGGCTCGCCTGTACGGAGGCGATCAGGAGATGCGGCTGTGTCAAGAGATCCTGTTGGGTATCGGCGGCGTCCGTCTGCTGCGTGCGCTCGATATTGCGCCTTCCGTGTGGCATGCGAACGAAGGCCATTCGGCATTTCTCACGCTGGAGCGTCTGAGGGAACTCGTTCAGAAAGGCCTCTCCCACGCTGAAGCCAGCGACATGGTGCGACAAAGCACCGTGTTTACCACTCATACACCTGTTCCCGCCGGCCATGACGTGTTTCCACATTACTTGATGGATCGGTATTTTGCGGGGTACTGGGAGCAACTGAACCTTTCACGGGATGAATTCCTGGGGCTCGGGGAAACGCCGGAATCACGAGGACATGGTTTCAACATGACGGCCCTCGTGATGCGCCTTTCAGCCCATGTCAACGGGGTCAGCCGTGAGCATGGCCGCGTTTCTCGTGAGATGTGGCAGCATTTTTGGCCGGGACTGCCGGTCGAGGAGGTACCCATCCGGAGTGTGACGAACGGCATCCATGCCCCCACATGGATCGCGCAGGATCTTCACCGTCTTTACAGCAAGTCCCTGCACCCGGCCTGGTCGGAACATTGCGACGATCCAGCCATGTGGCAGCGCGTCCTCGATATTCCGGACCATGAACTCTGGGCCGTTCGCCAAACGATGAAGCGGAAGCTCATGGGTTTTATCCGTGAGCGCGCGCGCACCGGATGGATGCAGGGAAATCTTCAACCCTCGCAGGTACTGAGCCGCGGCACGCTGCTTGATCCCGAAGCCCTGACGATCGGTTTCGCGAGGCGATTCGCCACCTACAAACGGGCCACGCTCCTGTTTCAGGATCTCGATCGTTTGAAACGGCTCTTGCAAGACAAATGGCGCCCGGTTCAGCTGGTGTTCGC
>DASTJX010000261.1:0-22315 GCA_035716265.1 Nitrospira sp. | reverse complement strand
TACACGCATTTCGAAGAAATCTGCGAGATCATGAAGGCCTATGACGTGTCGTTCAGCCTCGGGGACGGCCTACGGCCCGGGTCAATCGCGGACGCGAATGATGAGAGCCAGTTTGCCGAACTTGAGACGTTGGGAGAGCTGACGAAAATTGCCTGGTCGCACGACGTGCAGGTCATGATCGAAGGGCCCGGCCACGTCCCCATGCATCTGGTCCAAGTCAATATGGAGAAGCAGCTCAAGGAATGCCAGGAAGCGCCGTTCTACACCCTGGGGCCGCTCACCACTGACATCGCCCCCGGGTACGACCATATTACGTCCGGGATCGGCGCGGCCATGATCGGCTGGTACGGCTGCGCCATGCTCTGTTATGTGACGCCCAAAGAACATCTGGGACTGCCCGACAGGGAAGATGTGAAGACCGGAGTGATCACTTACAAGATCGCCGCGCATGCGGCCGACCTGGCAAAAGGGCATCCGGGAGCCCAGATACGGGACAACGCCCTCTCGAAAGCCCGCTTCGAGTTCCGTTGGGAAGATCAATTTAATTTGTCGCTTGATCCCGACACGGCAAAAAATTTCCATGATGAGACGCTGCCCGACCAGGCCGCCAAGGTCTCGCATTTCTGCAGCATGTGCGGACCACACTTCTGCTCCATGAAGATCACGCAAGACGTCCGCGAATATGCGGCGAGCAAACGGGTGACCGAGCAGCAAGCGATCGAGATCGGCATGAAGGAAAAAGCAGAGGAGTTCAAGCAATCCGGTTCAGAGATTTACCGTTAGCACTGCATTCGGGTGGCTGCTCATACCGGCATCCACCGAGGAGTACCCCATGGGAAAACCCAAGCCCGCCCCGCTGAGAGAGCGAGACATTACGAGGCAGATCGCCCGCGAGTACTACAAAGAATTCGACCAGTTGATCGAAAGCGATGTCATCATCGTGGGTGCCGGTCCTTCGGGTCTTATATGTGGGCACGATCTGGCGGACATGGGTTTCCGCACCGTCATCATCGAACAGAGCCTCGCGCTCGGCGGCGGGTTCTGGCACGGCGGCTATCTGATGAACAAGGCGACGATCTGTGCTCCGGCGCATAAGATCCTCGAAGAAATTGATGTGCCATGCAAGAAGGTTAAAGACTGCGAAGGCATGTATATCGTCGATCCGCCGCATGCCACCGCCAGCCTGATTGCTGCGGCTTACCGGGCCGGTGCGAAAGTGCTCAATCTCACCAGGGTCGTCGACTTGATCCTTCGGCGGGAAGGTGTACTCGAAGGTGTCGTAGTTAACAACACGACCGCCGAGATGGCCGGACACGATATTATCCATGTCGATCCCATTGCGCTCGAGAGCAAACTCGTGGTCGATGCGACCGGCCATGATGCGGTCATCGTGAACCTCTTACACAAGCGAAACCTGTATACGGAAGTGCCGGGCAACGGCGCGATGTGGGTCTCGCGTTCAGAAGAGGACGTGATGGACCATACCGGGGAAGTGTATCCCAATTGTTTCGTCATTGGCTTAGCCGTGGCGGCCGTGCACGGGACGCCACGCATGGGCCCCGCCTTCGGCTCGATGTTATTGTCCGGTCGTTACGGCGCAGAGTTGATCAAGAAAAAATTGAAGCAGGAGTAGCGGAGAACCACTATTCCCGCGGCTCTTCAAACCCGTCACTCAGCAAGGCCGCAGGGAGAGAGACCCCCGGGGCGTATTCTTAATCGTACGTCGAGGGGAGAGCGACTGAGAACGATGCTGGTGGCGGGTTTCAAGAGCCGCTCATGGATGTGCAGGATTTCTTAATACAAGGCGAAGGCAGCGAGGAAGACAAGCGGGAAGCCTGGGAGCTCTTCCAACGAGCCTATCAACGCCAGATGAAAGGCGAATTGGAAGAAGCAGTCTCGCTCTACCGACAGTCCATCGCGACCCATCCGACGGCCGAGGCCCATACGTTCCTCGGCTGGACCTATAGTTTCATGGGCCGACTCGACGATGCGATTGAAGAGTGTCATCGCGCAATTGCCCTCGATCCCGAGTTCGGTAATCCCTATAACGACATCGGCGCCTATTTGATCGAGAAGGGTGAACTGGACGACGCGATCCCGTGGTTTCAAAAGGCCATGCAGGCCAAGCGGTACGAGAGTCCGGCGTTCCCGCATCTCAATCTGGGGCGCGTGTATGAGAAGAAGGGTCATTGGACGGAAGCGATCGCGTCGTACAAGCACGCGTTGGCGCTGAATCCCGATTATGTGTTGGCGAAGAAGTCACTGGGCCGACTGGTGAGCATGTTGAATTGATGACCGCCGCACGCAGACCATGACCCACGTGCATTCGAAAACTGTACTGGTTGCCGTCACGGACATCTTTTTCTATACAAAAGTCCGAGATGCCCTGTTGCCGAACGGGTACACGCTGGAGAGAGCACGATCTCTTGAGGACATTGCGGCCAAGGCTTCGACGGCACAACCGGCTGCCTTGATTCTGAATATGAATGACGAAACGTTGAATGCGTTTCAGGTCTTGGAGACGCTTAAGGCCGATCCGCGATTCCACGCGCTTCCGATCTTGGCCTTTGCGAACCATGAAGAGGTGGACACGTGGAATCGGGCCAAGTCCATGGGCGTGACGAAAATTGTGTCTCGAAATGAGTTTTCCATGCGGACCAGGGACCTCGTGGAAGGGGTCATCTCCCACATCGCATCTTAAGCCAAGGGGCGCCTCAATGACCACTAATGCGACTGCCATGAAACAGTCCCGCCTGCATGACCATCTAGCCAAACTCGGCGCTACGTTCGAAGAAGTCTCCGGCTGGTTGGCGCCGGCTCACTATGGCCAATGGATGGACGAGTACCGTGCGGTCCGGGAGGGGGTGGGCCTCGCCGATCTTTCACATCGCGGCAAACTTCGCGTCACCGGCGACGATCGCGTCAAATGGCTTCAGAGCGTGATCAGCAATGACATACTTCCGTTGCAGCCGGGACAAGGCCGCTACTCCAGCCTCCTCACCCACAAGGGAAAAATGCTGACGTACTTCCGCTGCTACATGCAGCCCGACGCGGTAGTACTGGAAGATGCCGGTGAGATCGGTGATCAGACCTATGCGGCATTACGGAAATTCCTTCTTTACGGAACAAAAGCCAAACTCGAGAACTGCCATGAGAGCTGGGGTCTGCTCTTGGTCAGCGGCCCCAAGGCGACGATGGTCGTCAAGGCGGCGTTTGGAACCGACCTTGCCGATCTGCAGCCGGTCAACTTTATTTCCGCCGCCATCGGCGGCCAAACGGCGCTCATCATCCGTGCGGAAGAGACAGGAGAACCGGATGTCGAGATCCTCATTCCCGCCGACGGCGTGATCGCCGCGTGGGAGCGGCTCATGGAAGCCGGAGCGGCGCATGGGATCAGGCCCGTCGGAAATCAAGCGCGCGAGGCGCTCCGCATGGAAGCGGGCATTGCGAAGGCAGGCCCCGACTTGAACGAGGAAATCGTTCCGCCCGAAGCCAACCTCCAGGAGAAAGCGTTCAGCCTAAGTAAAGGGTGCTATCCGGGTCAGGAAGTGGTCGCGCGGATGGATACTTACGGTACCGTGCGACGGCACTTGGTGGGTTTACTCGTCAAAAGCTCCGTCGTGCCGCCCAAGGGCGCAAAGCTCTTCACCGGAGACCGGGAAATCGGCTGGATCAGCAGCGCGAGCATGTCGCCTGCACTGCAGGCTCCCATCGCGTTCGGATTCCCGTTGCGCGATTTCAGCGCTGTGGGCACGGTGCTATCGGTTCACGCAGAAGGCGCACGCTATGAGGCGACGGTTCAGGCCCTACCCTTCCATCACACGAAGGTTCCTAGCGCCGGCTAAGAGGCTCGTTCAGGATTCCGAGCGGCGGCGACCGCCTTGGCAAAGGCCAGGAGGCTGACGCGCTCCTCTTCATCCAACGCGAGCAACAAATGGGCCTCTTCCCCGTGCATAAGGCGCAGGCTGAGGAACGGTTCCTCTCTCCGTTTCTCCTTGTTGTCCCACATGGCGTCGATCACCTGCACCTTGTCCAGTTGAGCGACCGAAACCACGTCATAGCGGAAATAGGAGTCGCCGATGACCATGTCGAAAAACACGTTGCCCGCCGTGAGGAGCAGGACGTTGAACCGCCCCTGCTCTTCGTAGCCCTCAGGCAGAAATTTATTGACGTGGCACAGCGCCACCTTGCGATCGGCAAGGGCCGCGCGAATCTTCTCGCGTAAAGCCGGATAATCGATCTGCAAGGCTTTTTCATCCGGAGCCGTCGCGGCGACTGCCGCCGCCTGTGTCTTTTCGAATACTTCTTCTGCCGACATCAACCCAGCCATGAATATCTCTCCTTCTCTACGAAAAAGTATGCGGAGCCTTTACTCGTGCACTCGTGCTGCTAGGCCTGCCGTTTCGATCGGATGACCCTTGCGACTCCGACGAGACCGAGACCGGCCCACGCGAACTCCAATAAAATGAATCCGGCCCGCTGGTCCGCAATGGCCACCACCCCCAGCATCAGAGAACCCACGATATTGAGCGCCAAGTACCCAGCATGCAGTTCACGCCAAACTCCACCCTGGTTGAGCCCATAGGCTGCCAAGACCATCAATGCCCCTGCGACGGACATGAGCTGTAAGAACATTCAGCAGTTCCTTCTCAAACAGGTGTCGCTAGCCTCAACTCCCCAAACGACAGTGTGCCAGAACAGCAGTGAAATGCGCGTGGACCATCCAAGGGCAAACCGGGCGGGCCTTTTTGCCATGCTGCGAAGCTGGTACGGTAACCGGTGGACGAGTTGGAATGCAAGTGGCGATGGAAGACGAATGCTATCGGACTGCGATGCGGTGGGAAAACCGTGTGGCTCCGGCCTCATCAAGCACCGACACAACAAACGCCTCTTTCGTCACTCGGACCAAACCGAAGTTCTTATACCCTGCTTCATTGATGAGTGTCGTGGGATGCAGCGTCGCACTTGGCGCTGTCAGCCAGCCTGGTCGTGCGGACAACGGGCCGACCGCAAATTCGTGGAAGTCTGGCGTCCCGTCACCATTGGGGTCATAGACGTTGGCCTGGACATAGTGGATGTCGCCGGCGAGAAACACCACATTCTTGAGCTTGTTCTCAAGAATGGCATCGACAATCAGTTGGCGTTCCCGCTCAAATCCGTTCTCTTCTGCCCCGCCCTCCCATCCGTCATAACCCGGCACCGTCAGTCCGCCCCCCTTCAGCACAGATAATGGCACACTTGTCACAATGACTTTCCACGTTGCGGTCGAACGAGATATCCCGTCCAGCAGCCACGCGAGTTGTGAACCGCCTAACATCGTTTTGGCCGGACCGTCAGGATCGGCATTGCGACTGCGGTACTGCCGGGTGTCCAGGAGAAACACTTCGAGGTCGGACCCGTACCGGACGCGGCGATACAAGCGGTGTGGATCGGTTGCGTCGATCTGGATCGGCCAGTAGTCCCTCAGTGCCTGCCGGCCGGCAGGCATTTGCGGTTCGAACGGTCCTGAGAAATTATTTTTCACCTCATGATCGTCCCACATCACATAGACTGGAACCGTCTGGAGCATCCGTCGGAGTGCGGCCGCGCCGCGTTGATAATGGTGCCGGGCACGATACTCAGCTAAGGTCCTGGCGATGAAGTTCGCGCCGGGCTCATTGGGTGGAGAAGGACACAGATGGTCCGCATAGATCGTGTCACCGAGAAAGATGAAGAAGTCCGGCTTCTGTTTGCGGATCGCATCGAAAATCGGATAGCCCTCAGGGCCTCGGCGGCATTCCAAATCGCCGCTCCAGGCGAAGGTGACAGCAGCTGAGGTCGCAGGATCAGGCAGCGTGACGAACTCGCCCTGAGCAGCAACCTGTCTCCTGGACGGATTCTCCGGATCAACGACGATAATGTAATAGCGGTACCGAGTGCCTGGATAGAGACGGTCGATGAGGATCGACGAGGTAAAATCCGTCTCGACGCTGGTCACCAAGACAGGCGTCCGGGCGGCGGCTGAACGCACCGACGCCATCGCCGACATCGTTTTCCAGGCTTCGACGGAGGCCCATTCCACTTGGACATGCTTTGAGCCGGCCGTTTTCAGCCAGAGCACGGCGGAGTGGCTTGTGATGTCTCCGACTGCCGTGCCGTCTGGCAAACTCGGCTGTTCGAGCTCAGCGTGATCAATAAACGGGCTGTCGGGCGGCAGCCCTTCGCGTGAAGGTGAGACGCACCCGTGCAGGAGCACGAGGACAGCGCACAGTAGGAGCCTGAACGTCATGCTCACGGAGGACTCACCTGGAGGCCCGACATTGGTGTGGCATCGGTGGAATAGACAACTGTCTGTCGATACGAGGCAAGGCGTGGGTTTGACTGCGTCCTCTCCGGGTTGAAAATAGGATCCACGGTCCTGCATACTGAATCTCAACAACGAGGAGCCGCGATATGAATGATCTTCAGTGCATGATTCAAGGATGTCAGGCGAAAGTTTATTCGCCGGCCGGCACAAGACACCTGTGCAAGGAACATTTTCTCAGCTTCCTCACCTGGCGTCGCCGCAAAGGGGCGCAAATGTTCGTCCATTATGCCGGTCTCAGCATGGATCAGCGCGACCCCATCGCCGCGGAATGGTCGAAAACCGTAGCGACCGTCGAAGCGCCTTCCACACCTGCTGCAAAGTCTTAATCAGCGTCCTTATCGACATGAGCTCTGCCGCCCAGCGTCGCGCGACCAGTGCGCATGCTTGATGCTGCACCTCGTTATTCGTCGCCTTGTTCACCCCATGACAGCACTGCCGTGATGGTGGATCATCAACCATTCGTCGCCGATGCGCTCGAAGAGGTTGGTGGCCAGCACACGTGCTTGCTGCGGTTCGTCTGATTGCTGACTTGTAATGTTCTCGATGCAGATGACCCAGGCCATATCTCCTGCCACCTGAACCATCGACTCTGTCAGTTCGAATTTCATTGAAAATGTGTTGTTGAAAATCAAGACCCAGGAGTCACGCACAGATGGCCAGTCCGACCGGAGCGACCATCCAGGATGCACGCACGTCACGTAGTCCAGATGCGCCCATACCTCATCCATCTTCGCAATATCCAGGCTCTCAAAGGCTTCGTAAAACCTTTGGTTGGCCTTCGTCACTTCTTCGATCCGTCGTTCCAGCATGCGCACACTCAAGGGCAAACGATTGCTTCCTCACCGGTCCAGGCCATTCAATCTCCAGCGCGTAACCGGGTACACAGTGCACGGTCACGTCAGTTCGGGCGCGCTATCATACTGGAATCCACCGCGGCAGCGCGAGAGGGTTTGCCGCCCGGCTAAGAGGAAGGCAGGCTCGACGTCTGCCGATGCACGACCCACACGCCCGCGAGTATCAACAGAATCCCGATGATTTCAACGACGCCGACGGGCTCATTAAGAACGACTGCAGAGAGCGCGACGGCGGAAACCGGAGTGAGATTGCCGAGCACGGAGGCCCGTGATGGGCCGATGCGTTTGACGCCGAACAGCCATGCCTGCTGCGCGACGGCGGTGGCAAATACTACAAGATAGACAAGCGCGAACCAATCAGGGAGCGCCACCGATGCCCACCCCGCCTGTAACATCTTCTGGTCAGTCCAGAGTAGCGGGATTTGCAGAACTGTTGCTGCCAAAAGCGTCGTCCAATTGACGGTCAGTGCCGGAACTCGTTCCATGATCGTTCGACTGCCGATGCTGTACAGCGCCCAACTCGCGACGCCCAGAAACACCAGCCCTCCACCCACCAAAGGCTGGTCACCCGCAGCGTTAAACCCCGCCACCGAAACCAGTGCAACTCCAAAGAACGACAGGACACTGCCGGCCCACACCAGCCGCAATGGGACGTCCTGACTCATGACCGCTGATAGCAAGGCGGTCACCACCGGCAGGGCTCCGATGATCACACCGGCCACCGCCCCGCTGACATACTTGAGCCCGATAAGGATTAACAGATGGTTGCCGAGCACCCCCAGGCCGAGGAGAGCAAGTATTCGATAATCCCGCCTCGTCAATCCGCGCAGTGATCCATCCTGGATCCACCAGGTGCTCATTAGGATTATGAGTCCGCCGATATCCCGAAGCACGGAGGCTTCGACGGCTGAAAACCCGCTCAGTGCAAGCTTTTGCGCAACGATGGACCCGCCCCATAAGACAGCTGCGACGACGACCGCTCCATAACCGAACCCGGCAGGTTGTATGGCCATGCGGTGGGGATACAATCCTTCCGGGCAATGGTCAAGCATATTCTCGGTCTTCCAACGAGATCGCCTTCGGCGTCGATCAAGCAGCCCCGCCGCCACGCCAGCCGTCACCCTTTCCCGTCACAATATGGCTCTCGTCTGCGTCCACAGAGCAACATGCCCTGGATGCGCTCGGGAATTTGCCAGGTGTTTTTCGGAATTCAATTCCGTTTGATGGAATTGAACACCGGCTCACATCGCATTGACGGCTTTCTCATGTCTCTCAACTTCACAGAGTTCGGCGCGGTCTTATGCGATCTGGACGGCGTGATCACCCAGACGGCGCGCTTGCACGCTGCCGCCTGGAAGCGTCTGTTTGACGACTATTTACAAGAAGTGGCCGTCCGAACAGGATCTCCGTTCAAGCCGTTCGACCTGTCCGAAGACTATCGTGTGTATGTGGACGGGAAACCTCGACATGAGGGCGTACGGGATTTCTTAGTGTCCCGTGGCGTGAATCTTCCGTCAGGTACACCCAGCGACGGGCCAAGCCATGAAACGCTCTACGGACTGGGACAGAGAAAGGACACACATTTTAAAGTCGCCCTGCATGAGACCGGGGTCGTCGCGTATCCCAACACGGTCACATTCCTTCATCTGGCACGATCCAGAGGATTGAAAATGGCCGTCGTGTCGTCGAGCCATCATTGCGCCGAAATTCTTGAAATCGTCGGCCTGAGCTCGCTGTTTGATGTCCGAGTGGATGGTCATGAGATTGATCGTCTTCATCTGGCAGGGAAACCAGCTCCGGATTCCTTCCTGGAAGCGGCGAGAAGGCTGGCCGTTGAACCGCGGCATGGGATCGTGATTGAGGATGCGTTGGCCGGCGTCCAAGCCGGACATGCAGGGGGCTTTGGGTTGGTCATCGGGGTCGATCGACACAATCAAGCTCACGCGCTCCGGAAACAGGGAGCGGATATCGTCGTCGGAGATTTGGGAGAATTGTTGTCGACTTTGGTGCACAGTGAAGGTCCGTCCAGGCCGCCTGTCCACATGTAGACGGGCTCCTCACTAAATTTCCTATGATCCACCGGCCCCAATTTAATCCTCCTCCCCATATCTACCCGCCGGATGAGTGGCACCTGATTGAGAAACGCTACATGCCCGCCTTGCTTGCGCAGGGCGAGACCATGTTTGCCCTGGGAAACGGGTATCTCGGCATGCGTGGATGCTTCGAAGAAGGCGGACCGATCGGCCAGAACGGCACGTTCATCAACGGCTTCTACGAAAGCTGGTCGATTGTGTATCCGGAAGACGCCTACGGTTTGGCAACAGCCGGACAAACGATTGTCAATGTGACGGACAGCAAAATCATCAAGTTGTATGTTGACGACGAACCGTTCTGGCTTCCGCACGGCAATGCGCGGAGTTTCGATCGACGATTGAATATGAAATCAGGGACGCTCGATCGGGACATTCTCTGGGAAACACCGGCCGGCAAGCGGGTTTCGATCAAATCACGGAGGCTGGTATCGTTCGAGCATCGGCATGTCGCGGCGATCCTCTACGAGGTGACCCTCTTGAATGCTGCCGCTCCGGTGGTCCTTTCGTCAGAGATGATCGCGAATGAACCCGCTCCCCGCCGGGCCAATTACGATCCAAGACAAGCCAAAGTGTTTCTTGAGAAAGTGCTCAATCATCGGATGAGTTATGCCAAGGAGCAGCGCATCGTCCTCTGCCACTCGACGAACAAGAGCGGCCTGACTCTCGCCTGTGCCATCGATCATACCCTGCAAACCACGTCGCGCGTGACGTGGAAAACGAACCAGACGCCGGATGCAGGCCAAGTCGTTGCCACGATTGATGCGGAGCCGGGGTGTCCGATTACGTTGATGAAGTACATGGTGTACCACACGAGTCAGACGGCGCCGCCCGAGGAAGTGTGCGCGCGAACCGAACGCACGCTCGATCGGGCGGTTGCCGCAGGCTTTCCTGCCTTGCTGAGCGCGCAAGAGCAGTTTATGGACGACTTCTGGCAACGCAGCGACATCAAGGTCATGACCAATCCCGCTCGGGCGAAAGCATCGACGACGGCCGTTCAGCAAGCCATTCGCTTCAATCTCTTTCATGTGTTGCAGGCCAGCGCGCGTGCGGAAAACACCGGCGTTCCTGCGAAAGGACTGACAGGAGCCGCCTACGAGGGACATTATTTTTGGGACACCGAAATTTATGTGCTGCCATTTTTAACCTACACCGCGCCTCGAATCGCGAAGAATCTCTTGCGGTTTCGCCACGGCATGTTGGACAAGGCGCGCGAGCGGGCGCGAGAACTGAACCAACGGGGGGCAATGTATCCTTGGAGAACGATCAACGGTGAAGAGGCATCCGCCTATTACGCAGCAGGGACCGCACAGTACCATATCAACGCCGACATCATGTATGCGTTGAAACAGTACATCCAGGCAACCGACGAGGAAGAGTTTCTTTTCGATGAAGGAGCCGAGATGCTGGTGGAGACCGCTCGTCTCTGGCGGTCGCTCGGGTACTATTCGCCTCGTAAAGGCGGACAATTCAGCATTCACGGGGTCACGGGGCCGGACGAATACAATACCGTCGTGGACAACAATGTGTATACCAACCTCATGGCGAAAGAAAATCTTCTGTACGCAGCCGAGACGGTCGAACGTGTCAAGCAACGCAGGCCGGATCTGTACACCGCCCTGGTGCATAAGACACGGCTGGATCCGTCAGAAGTGACGGAGTGGAAGGAGACAGCCGATCGGATGTACATCCCGTACGATGAACGACTCAAGATCAACCCGCAAGACGATCATTTTTTGGCACAGGAGCCATGGGATTTCGATCGGACACCGGCGGACAAATATCCGCTGCTTCTGTACTACCACCCGCTGACCATCTATCGCCATCAAGTCATCAAGCAGGCAGACCTGGTTTTGGCCATGTTTTTGCTGGGCCACGAGTTTGCTCCTGACCTCAAACGTCGGAACTTCGCATTCTATGATCCGATGACGACCGGAGACTCTTCGCTTTCCGCTTGCATACAAAGCATCATGGCTGCCGAAGTCGGCGAGATGGACAAGGCCTTGGAATATGCGAAAGTGGCGACGCTGATGGATCTGGGCGATGTGGCGGGAAATGTCACAGATGGGTGTCATATCGCCGCCATGGGCGGTGTCTGGATGGTATTCGTCTATGGCTTTGCCGGATTGCGCGATTACAACGGTGAGCTGTGCTTCTGGCCGAGCTTGCCGGAAGTGTTCAACTGTATCCGGTTCAACCTGATCTTTAAGGGCCAGACACTGGAAGTGGATGTCGGCCACCAGGTCACGCATTACACGCTCAAGAGCGGAAAAGGGCTGACGATCCGCCATGAAGGTGAGATGATCCACCTGCGGCCTGAAGCGCCATCCGTCCAACAGCCGAATAGCCCGCCCTCAAAGGATGGTGCGTTGAGGAGCGCATGAGTGGCGCTCATCCTATTACTTTCTTCGGACGAGAAGCACGCCATCCCGCACGGTGAGAAGAACAGCGACCATCTGCGGATCTGAAGCCACCACGCGATTCACCGCCTGAATGGCGGCCGTTCGTTCGTCCGGCGCCGGCATGACCAGGACGTCTCCATCCCACAGGACATTGTCAATCAAGATGATCCCCTCCGGCGCGAGCAACTCTTTCGCACGCCGATAATAGTTCACGTAGTTGAGCTTATCGGCGTCGATGAAGATCACATCATATGGCCTCTCGAGTGCCCGCATCGTCTCCAGGGCCGGGCCCATGCGGATGGAAATTTTGGCACCCTGCGGTGACCGGGCAAAATAGCGGCGGGCCAGCGCGGCAGATGCCTCGTCGACTTCGCAGGTGGTCACCGTGCCGTGATCGGGCAACGCCTCGGCAAAACATAGGGCGCTGTACCCCGTAAAAGTGCCGATTTCAAGGACGTGTGTCGCGCGGACCAACTGGGTCAGCATTTTCAGCAAGGCCCCTTCCAGGGGACCGACCAACATCTGCGGAGATTCCATGTGCCGATGCGTTTCCGCGCGTAGTTCACGGCACAGTTCAGATTCGTCCATTGAATGCTCGGCGGCATACGCTTCGATCTCTGCGGGAACGAGTATCCCCATAGTTCCTCCTCAGTTTGAAAATCGGTACGATGGTGCGTAGACTGCATGAACAGACGCGATCAGGGCTCGATCATAGCATGTAGAGCGGAGGAGGCGGTCACATGAAGACCCTCAAGACACTTGAACCGTTAGCCCGCCGGTTGCTGGAGATCCAGCGCATCAACAGTGCCGCCTCTGTGCTCTCGTGGGACCAGGAAACGTACATGCCGGCAGGCGGTGGTGCGGCACGAGCCGAACAGATTGCGACCCTTCAAGGCATTGCCCACCAAAAACTTGTTTCCCTCGAGACGGAACGGCTGCTCGGGGGTTGGCTCGACCTGCACACCGGTCTCCCCCTTGAACAGGATGGCGAGCTGTGGGACGAATCGTCCCGCGCCCTGCTGCGCGAAGTGTGGCGAGACTACGGCCGTTCAAAGAAATTGCCGTCGGATTTTGTCATGCAGTTGAGCCGTGAGTGCTCGTTGGCGCAACAGGTGTGGGCCGAAGCGAAAGCGCGAAACAATTTCAAATCGTTCTTGCCTAGCCTGCGGACGGTCTTGTCGCTGAAGCGCGAGGAAGCACAGTTCCTGGGATTTACTGGTTCCCCTTACAATGCGCTGCTGGACTCCTACGAGCCTGGATCAACGGTGGCGGCATTGGCGCCTTTATTCAAGCAGTTGAAGGCCCGGCTGGTCCCATTGCTCACGAAGATCCAGCAGAGCCCGCTCCAGATCGACGACAGTTTTCTCTATCATGCCTACGATCCGGCGCGGCAGTTGGAATTCGGCCGGCTGGTGCTCATTGCCATGGGATATGATTTGGAGAAGGGCCGGCTGGATCTTTCCGCACATCCTTTCACGACGTCGTTTCACCCCACTGACGTGCGCGTCACGACTCGAGTGTCTGAACACGATCTCCCGTCGTGCCTTTTCAGCTGCATCCATGAAGGAGGCCATGGGTTGTACGACCAAGGCCTGGATCCACAACATTACGGCACCCCGCTCGGCGAATCGGTGTCGCTCGGCATTCATGAGAGTCAGTCGCGGATGTGGGAAAATTGCGTGGGTCGTTCGCGCGCCTTCTGGCGTTTTTTTTATCCAATTCTGCAAGCGACCTTCCATCATCAATTGCGCGCCGTGACCATGGAGCAGTTCTATGCCGTCATCAACCGTGTCAAACCCTCGTTCATCCGCGTCGAAGCCGATGAGCTGACCTACAACCTGCACGTCATGCTGCGATTTGAGATTGAGCAGGATCTAATCGAAGGCAACACAAAGCCTGAAGACCTGCCTGCTATCTGGAATTCAAAGATGAAGGAATACGTAGGCGTGTCTCCGCCAAACGACGCCGAAGGCGTGCTGCAAGACGTGCATTGGTCCATGGGCGGCTTCGGCTATTTCCCGACTTACACGCTGGGGAACCTGTATGCGGTGCAATTCTACGAGCAGGCCAAACTGGAGATTCCACACCTTGAGGATGAAATCGCGGCCGGACAGTTGATGGTCTTACGGAGGTGGCTCGGTCAAAAAGTCCATCGGTGGGGACGCATGTTTTCGCCTGAGCATCTCTCACAGCGGGTGACCGGCGTCAGCTTAAGTCCGGAGCCATTTCTGCGTTATATCGATCGCAAGTACAGTGAACTGTATCAACTGTGACCGAGGGTGGGCGCGAGCAACCCTAGTATCCCATCGCCTGATTGACTCGTGACAGCAGGGCCGGCGGAAACGTGAACTCCGCCTGCACCTCGATGCGCTGAGGCACGAGCAAGGTGGTGTGGAAGACGATGTCACGGATTGGAATTTTAAATTCCGGATCCTGAGGAGTGCTGAGTTCCACCGCTTCAACGGACGAGGTAATCGTGCCGCTGTCCTGAGGGCCGTAGGTTTTCATCACCGCCTTCAGAATCTCCATGACTTTCTCATTGGTCTCAACACCGGCCACACCCTCCTCGATGAGCGGAAGGACGTTTTCCTGCGTGTGATCGGCCAGCGTAAAGTTCTCGACTCGTTCCTTGCGACGGAGCGAGGTCAGATCATTGTCGAGATCTTTACTGAATGCCCCGTAGGCAAACCGAAAAAATTCGAAATGGAAACCTTTCAGGCCCTTGCCAAACATCTGTAGCTCACACAAGAAACAGAGTTGCTGCAGCTTGACGTCACTCAACAGTCCATAGGGCTCGGCGAGATGCAAGGTGTAGAGCAGTAATGCCCGGTCGACGGTGATTTGGTGCGGTGTGCGCATCGGCTGTTACTCTTAGACAAGGGCAGGCGGCGCTGCACTATAAGCAGTGCCGCAAAACCCCGTCAATTGCACGCCCCTTGACCGAGCAACGCCTTTTCGTTTTTAATGACCACCGGTCGGAGGCGTTTCGAATGTCTGGGAAATTCGCAAAAGAAATGAGCGCGCTGAAGGAGCACCTTGGGAAGCATCAACTGAAGTTCACCCGTCAACGGGAAATGATTCTGACGGCGTTCCTACGGCAGGAACACATTACCGCGGAAGCCATGTATCATCAACTCGCCAAGACCGACCCGCATTTGGGACTGGCCACCATTTATCGGACCCTCAATTTATTCTGCGATGCCGGCATTGCGCAAGCCCGCCATTTTGGCTCCCAGACGCAGTATGACAACGTGTCGCATAAAGGTCATCACGATCATCTCATCTGCACAGGGTGCGGCAAGATCGTGGAATTTGAAAATTGCGAAATTGAGAAGCTTCAGGAAGAAGTCGCCGCGCGCAACGGCTTCACGATTCAAACTCACCGCCTGGAACTTTACGGCCTCTGTTCTCGCTGCCGTCATTGACGGTTACCGAGTCGTTTTGGTATCGTCTTGAGATAGCTTATCAATATCAATTAAGGCCGTATGAAGATCCGCCTAAGCCTGTTTGCACTGGCATGGCTCCTTGCCACGCTCCTTTACCCCGTGCTTGTTCCCTCGGCTGAAAAACTTACCGTGTATTCCGGACGCGCGGAGCGGCTCATTAAGCCCGTGCTCGACGAGTTCAGTGCAAGAACCGGAGTGCAGGTAGACTTGCTCTCTTCGGGGACAACAGAGCTGGTCAACCGGATTAAAGCGGAGGGCGATCGGACACCAGCCGATCTATTTCTCACCAATGATGCCGGGAGCCTCGAACAAGCCCGCGTGGCCGGTGTGCTCCGTCCATTGAACATGCTCGAAGTCGAGCGGGCGATACCTCCGCAATTCAGGGCACCCGATAATGCCTGGATCGGCCTATCGGGCCGGTTTTGGATCATCGTCTATAACAAGACGCTCGTGAAACCAGGTGAGTTGAAATCGTTGCTCGACCTTGGCGATCCAAAGTGGAAGGACAAGCTGGCCATTCCCAATGCAGGGAGCGAGTACCTACAAGCCGGCGTATCCGTCATCAGGGCAACACACGGCGACGCAAAAACGAAGCAATTTCTCGAGGGGCTCAAGGAGAACGCCGGAAGGCAGGTCTACCAGAAAAGTTCTCAAATCGTGGAAGCGGTCGCCAAAGGACAGGCCGCGCTCGGCATCGTCAACCATTATTATGTCTACCGCCACCTCGCGGCCCAGCCGTCGGCGCCCATTGCGGTGTTCATGCCTGATCAACAGGAGGCGGGCATGGGCGCGATCATGAACATCGCCGGCGTGGGCATCGTGAAGTCAACCAGACATCTGGAGACTGCCAAGCTTCTCGTCGAATTTCTCGTGGCACAAGCTGGCCAGAAGTTGTTCGCCGATTTAGATAAGGAATATCCCTTGCACCCCGATGTCAAAGCCGATCCGGCCCTCGTTGAACGAAAGAGCTTTCGCGCTGCGCAAATCCCTCTGACACGATTGGCCGAGTTGCGCGAGCCAACGCTGACCCTTATTGAACAAGTCGGCCTTCGGTGACCGCATGTCCCGGACGCGTTGCTCGTCACCTACAATTCTCCCGCGCACAAGACCGGCCAATTTCCTGCGGCAGCCTCATCCAACGACCCCTGTGTGGAATCGTTTTTGCCTAATCCAGTTGAGTCATTTGTGATCACAATCCGCCGCCAGCTGACGTCGCCTCTTCAACTCATGACGCTGGTCACCGCGGCGCTCATCCTCCTGCCGCTCGGCTACGTGATCTCGCAAGCCTTGTCGGCCAATCCCGCCGTCTGGAGCCGGCTATGGAGCACGCGTCTCCCCGAGTTGCTGACCAACACGATCCGACTCGCCGCAAGCGTAGCTTGCCTGACATTGGTACTCGGCGTCTCGACCGCATGGCTCGTCACCCGCGTGGAATTTCCTGCTCGCCGATTGTGGGAAGGCGCGCTCGTGCTGCCATTGGCCATGCCGACTTACGTCCTAGCCTATATCTATTCGTATGTGCTCGGAATCGGCGGGCCGATCGAGCAACTTTGGCAGACTGTAGCCGGCCCTGAGGCGCACGTCTTCTCCCCTCACAGTTTTCTGGGTGCCACACTCGTCATGACACTGGATACATTTCCCTTCGTGTATCTGCTGAGCCGCAGTGCGCTCCTCAACATGAACGTCTCATTCGAAGAGGTGTCTCGTGCCAGCGGCATTTCCCATGTGAAAACGTTATGGCTGGTCACGCTTCCATTGATGCGCCCCTCAATCGCCGCAGGGCTCTCACTGGTTATTCTCTATGTCGTGTCTGACTTTGGCGCGGTATCATTGCTGCGGTATCAGACCTTGACGTATGCAGTGTTCCAGCAGATGACTGGCCGTTCGGACCATACTGCGGCCAGCATTCTCAGCCTCCTGCTCGTCGGAATGGCGCTCTTGTTTTTGATCACCGAACGGTGGTTCCGTCATCGCAGCCGCTTTTACCAAACCACCGGACGGTATCGCACGCCTGAACGCCATCGGTATGGCTGGATCGGAACATCGCTGGTCACGATCTACCTGGTGGTGGTCGTCGCGGCATCCTTTGGCGTGCCGACCTATCTCTTGATTGACTGGAGTCTTTCACCCGAAGCACTCGCCACGATCGACACCCGCTTCTACGGTTTTTTTTGGAATACCGCGTTTCTCGCCGCCTGCGCGGCGACAGGCGGCGTCGTGATCGGTCTTCCATTGGCCTATATGGCAAGCCGCCGTCCGAACTGGCTGAACCTCACTTGCTTGCAAGCGGCCTACGCCGGCTATGTGCTCCCCGGACCCGTGGCTGCCCTCGCCGTCTTGTTCTTGTGCCTCAACCTCGTCCCGTTCTTGTACGGTTCGGTCATCGTCCTCATCGTCGCGTACGTCATTCACTTCTTGCCGGTCGCCCTGCAGTCCCTCGAACCGGCACTACAGCAAATCACCCCCAATCTGGAAGAAGTGGCCCGCACGCTCGGTCTCGGCGTTCGCCAGACCTGGCAACGTGTGACGTTGCCGCTCATGCGCAGTGGATTCGTCGTGGCCTGGGTACTGATGTTTTTGCAAACGATGAAGGAGCTGCCCGCGACCTTGTTATTGCGGCCGGTCGGATTCGACACGCTCGCAATTCGAGTGTGGATGGAGGCCAGTGAAGAGTACTATCAATTGGCAGCGCCGTCGGCGCTCCTGATTGTGCTCCTCGGACTGCCGACGTTGCTGTTATTATTGTCTAAAGACTGGCGCGCGGCCTGAAGAAGGAAGCTGTAACGTGACGCTTCGGCATGCCATAACAGGGGAATCCACTTTGCAAGCCGATCTCTATCAGCCGATCTCGTCGGTGCTGGAACTGCGCGGCGTCTCTTGTGCCTATGGCACCGGACGCCCAGCTATTGAGAACATCGCATTCGCAGCGAAAGAAGGAGAAATTCTTTGTCTGCTTGGCCCGTCAGGCTGCGGCAAGACCACCATCTTGCGTGCCATCGCCGGGTTCGAGCCGGTACGGTCAGGACAGATCTTCCTGTCCGGACAACTGGTGTCGTCGCTTGGTCACATGACGCCGACCGAAGACCGACGCGTCGGGATGGTCTTCCAGGAGTATGCGTTGTTTCCGCACCTGCGCGTTCAGGATAACATTGCCTTTGCCCTACGTCACCTCAGCCGGCGTGAGCGAAAAGTCCGTGTTGAAGATATGTTGCGCCTCGTCGGCCTCCAAGGGTTCGAACGCCGGTACCCGCACGAGTTATCAGGCGGCCAACAGCAGCGCGTGGCTCTTGCGAGGGCGTTGGTCCACCACCCCGTTGTCCTGCTGCTTGACGAACCCTTCAGCAATTTGGACCCGGATATGGCCAGCCGCATGCGTCAGGAGTTGCACGATCTCCTGCGGCGAACGAAAACCACGACGATATTGGTGACGCACGATCATGCCGAATCGTTTGCGATGGCTGACCGCATCGCCGTGCTCAACCAAGGCCGACTCGAACAATTCGATACGCCTGAGACCATTTATCACACGCCTCAAACGCCGTTCGTGGCCGATTTTGTCGGCCAAGCGGACTTCATTCCCGGCACCGTCAGCAGGGGCATGGTGCAGACCGAGCTGGGGGAATTCCCAAACACACTCGAATGTGAAGAGGGCACGGCGGTCGTCGTAATGATCAGGCCTGACGATGTGCACTTGGCTAGCCACAAAAATTCCGACGCCAGAGTGTTGCGCAGAGAGTTCCGCGGGTCCGAAAATCTTTACGCAGTCGCCCTTCCGTCGGGACAAGTCGTCCATGCAAGCGAAGGCTCGACAGTCGTGCTTCCCCCTGGCACACCCGTGCGAGTCAACGTCGCCGCCACACATACCGTCCTCTTTCTGATGCGCGACGCACGACCGGTGAATCGCGCGCTCGAATGATCAATCCTTTATTGTTGACACCCGAGTCTGCACTTTGTTATTTTTGAGGCTCTAAGTTGAGAACAATTTTCAAATTCAAATTCTCAGGTCTAGATTATGGACAGCTTGAAACATGCAGTTGACTTTGGGGTCATTGGTCTCCTTCTGGTCCTCAGTGTATGGTGCGTTGCTGTTGCCGTCGAGCGTTGGATGTTTTACCGGCGCATCGATTTGAAGCAATTCCCCAACCAACAGATTTTTGAGATCGCTCTCACCAAACGGCTTGTCGTTATCGGCACCGTCGCGGCAAATGCTCCATACATCGGGCTGTTGGGCACCGTCCTCGGCATTATGCTGACCTTCCACACGATGGGAACATCGGGACAAATGGCAGTGAGCACGATCATGATCGGGCTGAGTCTGGCCCTCAAGGCCACAGCGGTGGGGTTGCTCGTGGCCATTCCGTGCGTCGTGATGAACAATGTGCTCCGTCGTCGAGTGACCGAACTGCTGACGCTCTACAAGGCTCAGCATGGAACGTGAGATTGATCAAATAAACGTTATCCCGCTGGTGGATGTCATGTTGGTCTTGCTGGTCATCGTCATGACCACGGCGACGTTCATAACCACGGGACACATCCCGGTCGATCTGGCCAAAGCCAAAGAGGCGGGGGACCGCAAGGATGTTCCCTTGGTGATTACGCTGGCTGCCGATGGCGGCCTCTTTCTCAACGATCAGGCTATTTCTTCAGACGGGTTGAAGATGCAATTGACCACGCATCCCCGTGAATCGCTGGTTCTGGTGCGAGCAGACCGAATCACCTTACTCGAGCGTTTCGTCAGCGTTGTCGATGATGTGCGAGGACTTGGCTTTCACCAGGTCAGCCTGGAGGTTGTGCGCTCATGACCGCCGCAACCTTATCTGGGATCGGAACTTCCAGCCACAAGCCTCACGGCTGGGTCGCCTCCATGCTTCTGCATCTCTTCGCGGTCGGCGTATCAATATTCCTATTCACGGAGCTCAAGCCAGCGGCCGAGCTGGAACCTTTCCATTGGGAGATCTCTCTGGCCCAGGTCGCCCAACCTTCGCCACAAGTCCAACCGCCAACGCCGGTACCGCCACAGCCGAAACGCATTGTGCAACCGCCGCCAGCCCCAGCAAAACCGGTTGAGACCAGACCAACAGTCCAACGTGTGCAGACTGTCCAAGCAGTCCAGAGAGTAGAACCGGTCGTCCGGCAAGAACAAGTCGCCGTTCAGCAAATTAATCCGATGATCGAAAGCATCGCGCAGCATGCAGAACCGGTGCAGCAAGAGCGTCACACAGAGCAGACGACCGAAGCGGTTCAACGAGCCGAGGCGATTGAGGTTCCGGTTGCCGCTGTCACAACTCCCGTCCCCGTCAGCCAACCGGCTCCCGTCACACAACCTGAGCCAACGGCAGTCACTGAAGTCGCCACTCACCACGAACCGGTCGTAACGAATGCGCCGGTGGTTGCAGAGGTGCCCGTGCTGAAACAGCAGCCGGCTGTGGAAGCTGCTCCACAAGCGGTGGAAGTTCCTGCTCCAGCCGGAGAGACGGCTCAGGTAGCCTCGTCCCATCCCCTAGTTGAACGGCCCGCCATGGTCGCACCTCGGACAAAGACGGATTATTCCTGGCTCACGCAGGAGCTTGTCGCCCGCTTGGAGCAGTCAAAGCGCTATCCGTATCTTGCTCGTATGAACCGTTGGCAGGGTAAAGTTGTCGTTCAGGCTGTGGTACGCGATGACGGACAGGTAGTAAGTCTGAAAATCGCGGAGAGCTCCGGGCATACGATACTGGACAACGACGCAATGGAACTCATCCGAAAGATTTCGCCTCTCCAACTCAAACACCCGTTGGGACGGTCACAGGTCGCGCTTCTGGTGCCAGTTGGTTATGCGTTGCAGTGATTTTAGTAGATGGAGGAAGGACACGTGCGAGCTTTTTCATCAATGCCCGTGATTGGACTGATCGGTCTAGTTCTCGCTTTGATAATACCATCACCCCTGCTCTCTCAGACAAAAGCCGAGCGCCAATTTCAGGCGACGGTCACCGACGGCCAAGGGATTGAAACCGAGATCAAGAACATCATGTTTTATTGGGAGGAGAAGGTCAGTGAAACGGCCTTCGTCCCCCATGAATTGCGTCACGTTCCCGTAAAAAAGGGCACGGCGACCGTCAACGTCAAGTTCGACACGATCAAACAGATTGAGGTGAAGCCGAGCGCGGATTCAGGCTTGCCATCACTGGCTATCACGCTAACTAATGGAAAGACTGGTGAGTTTGCGCTGGCCATCAAAGGAAGTTTCCGTGGAGAATCCGACTTTGGCGAGGTCGATTTGCCGGCCAATGGCTTGAAAGCGATCCGGTTCAAGTAAATGCATATACATTTTGCAGTCTTTAGTGCTCCTGCCTTGATAGTCCTCGGCTGCAATCATGCCAGCCGTCACGTCGTTCACTTATAACTGAGGAGGAAGGAGTCAGCAATGGGCAAGAGGAATCCGCCATTATTGATATTGAGAATAGGTATTATTATCCTTATCATGACAGCCACTTCTCCGTTCATTGGGCCGGCCACAGCGCAGGAGCCGACCGACCCTGCGCCGACAACCGCACAGGACCCTCCCGGGTCCGTCCCAGCGGTGGGACCGGAAAAGCCGCTTGCGGCCGAACCTGAACAGAAACCTTTACACATTCCGCTCACTGAAGTGATTGGCACGGGGCCAGAGGCCATGGAGCATATCCCTGGATCGGGACGTGTGATCAAACAGGAGAGTATCGAAAGAAATCACCGGTTCACGATCAATGAGGCCTTGCGTGAGGTACCGGGAGTCAATGTTCGAGACGAAGAAGGACTGGGCCTGCGCCCGAATATCGGCATCAGAGGCCTCGATCCTACGCGAAGCAGAAAAGTCCATATCATGGAGGATGGCGTGCCAATCATGCTGATGCCGTACGCGGACCCGTCATCCTATTACTTTCCTCCCATCTTTCGCTTCGATCGGATTGAAGTGCTCAAAGGAAGCGGACAATTGCTGTACGGCCCCACGAACATCGGTGGTGTGATCAACCTCATTACCCGTATGCCGCCGGTAACTCCCCAAGGCAATTTTCAATTCTGGGGCGGTAACAATAACTACTTCAATACCCATTTTGATTACGGGGGCACCTGGGGCAAGAGCGGCTACATGGTCGATTACACTCACTTTCAAAGTGATACCCCACGATTCACGAACATCCGCGCCAAGGTCGACGATCTC
>DASTJX010000260.1:0-15382 GCA_035716265.1 Nitrospira sp. | reverse complement strand
TCATCGAATCGCTCGAACATCCCGACACGGTAGAAGACGTGATGCACCACATCGAACCACCAGAGCCGCTCGCTTTGTTTGATCTGCGCCGATTCGGTCGCTGCAAACACCGGAGGAGGCGCATCCCGAAACGCCCGCCTGAACGCCTCTCTGATCGACTGCAGCGAGTCCGGCTTTCGCGGGTAGCCGAATTCCTCGGCATACCGTAGATAGATTTCGGCTACCGATCCGTTCACATGAAACAGCGTCTCGGCCGCATCGAACAAGACCACCTGGATCGTTTGATTCATCCGGATGTCCCTGGGGTTCTGATGAAGACTCTGCTACGGAGAATACCCCAAATGGCATGGCGCATCTATTAGCCGTTTTCTTGACAAAGAATACCCCCCCTGCTAGCTTCGAACTAGCCAATAAAATTGGAGACTTAAGTGCCTTCAACGATCTTCGTCATCGACAGCAGCCCGGCCGTCCGTCGTATGGTTGAACAGATTTCAACCCCCGAAGGGTATGACGTGGTGGGGTTTCAGGACGGGCCGGCGGCGCTGGAAGCCGCCCGCAGGATGAGTCCCGCGCTGATCATCACCGACTATCACCTCGACAACATGACGTTTTCGGGGTTCTGCAAAGAAGTGCATAAACTGGACAATCTTGCCGACACCTATATCATCGCGCTCACGGGTGCGACGGACAAACTGGAGACCACGCACCTCAAGGCGCTTGGCGTCAAAGCCTTCCTCAAGAAACCGTTTCAGTCGGAACATCTGTTGGACTTAATCAAAGACCTGGACCGTGCCGGCACGACCAAGAACAGCGGAAAGAAGAAACGCTCCTGGCCCCCGACCTCAAGCGCGCTTGATTCCGATGATGAGTTTGCAGGCGATTCGAACGACGCGATGAGCGACGAGGAAGTGCATCCGATCATTCCGATGGCCCTCGACGCCATACCCGGCAAGAAAGAGGCCACGACACCGCCCATGCCCGCCTTCACCGCCCCGTCTCCCCCTGCAGCGGAACCGGAAGAGGCGATGAAGGGCCTCTTCGGCCAGTTGTTGCAATCGATGTCCGGAAAAACCGAGCAGAAAATTGCCGAAATGCTGCCCCACATGGTGAACACCGGGCTCGAAACTCAGGTGACGAGAGCCGTCGAGGCCGAAGTGCAGCTGCAACTGGGCGCCGCAGTATCTCACGACCGACTGACCGAGGTGATCGAACCGTTGGTCATGCGGGCGCTTCCGAAGATTCTGACGAGCGAAATGGCCGTGCTGGAACCGATTATCCGACACAGCATGTTCGAGATCGCCAGCCCGTTGATCAAGGACCACATTGAGCAGATGGTGCGGGAACAGGCTGACGCGGTCAGGCAATCACTTCAGGACGCCGTACGCGAACACTTGAGATCCGTGGAAGAGGAGGTCCGGACTGAACTGAAAGAAGCTGCGACGGCAGAAACGAAGAAGCTTGCCACGGACGTGGTCGGGACCATCGCAGAGGACCAGATCCGGACAGCCGTTCAGATGGTAGCCCCCTCGATCGTCGAAGAACAAATTCGAGCTGAAATCGCCAGGCTGACCCAGGCCGCCTAACGCTGAACCCGTCTAGCCCTTTTTCCCCCTTTTCGTGCCGCGTCGCCCTTTCTCCAACGCTTTCATCCGTGTGACGTTCTTCCGATGCTTCTTTCTGGTCTTGCGGTCCTTTTCGCGTCCAGTCGCCATAATCTCTCCTCATCAAGAATGAGTGGGCTCGTCGATTGCCGGGCAATTCGGCGATGATATAGCACAAGCCTCTCTGGCTCTCAACAACAGGACACGCAGACACATCATTGCGAATCGCTCCCTCGCCCGGTTCCCTTGAGGGGTCACTGCGCGCATGTTAAGATGCCTCGCTTCTCTCCAGCGCAAACCATGGCCCGTCTCCAACTCGACAAAACGTACGATCCGAAAGCCGTCGAAGCGCGATGGTACCAGTTCTGGACTGAACACCGATACTTTCACGCCGATCCCTCACATCCCGACCGACCCTACAGCATCGTCATTCCACCCCCGAACGTCACAGGGTCGTTGCATGTCGGCCACGCGTTGAATCATTCGTTACAAGACATTCTCATCCGTTGGCGCCGGATGCAGGGACGTAACACACTATGGCTTCCCGGAACCGATCATGCCGGCATCGCGACGCAAAACGTCGTCGAAAAGCAGTTGCTGAGCGAAGGGATCTCCCGCGAAGCGCTCGGGCGGGATCGTTTCATCGAGCGGGTCTGGCAGTGGAAAGCGGCGTCCGGCAACCGGATTATCGAGCAGCAAAAGCAGCTCGGAGAATCGTGTGATTGGGATCGACTGCGCTTTACGATGGACGAGGGATTGTCCAAAGCCGTCCTCGAAGTGTTCGTCCGGCTCTACGAAGACGGCCTGATCTATCGTGGCGAACGTCTGATTAACTGGTGTCCCCGGTGTCTGACCGCCTTATCCGACATTGAAGTCGAACACGAGGACGTGAAGGGCACGCTCTATCACATCCGCTATCCGCTGACCGACGACCCCAGCACCTCACTGACTGTCGCCACCACACGACCGGAAACCATGCTGGGCGACACTGCGGTGGCCGTGCACCCCGACGACTCCCGCTATCGCCATCTCATAGGCAAGTCGATCCGACTGCCGCTCACCCAACGGACGATTCCCATCGTCGGCGATGCCATACTGGTCGATCTCGAATTCGGCACAGGCGCCGTCAAGATTACGCCCGCCCATGATTTCAACGATTATGAAGCCGGCGAGCGGCATCACCTCCCCCGACTGCCGATATTCAACCATCAAGCGTTGCTCGATCCAGCGCTGATGAAGACAGCCGGCGTCGAAGCGGATGTCATCTCCGCGGTGGCGGCACTGCCCGTGTCCAAAGCGCGAGCCAAGATTGAACAGGCCCTGAAAGATCGAGCCCTGCTCAGCAAGGTTGAAGATCACAGGATGGCGCTCGGGAAGTGCTACCGGTGCAAGACAATCGTCGAGCCCTATCTCTCACCTCAATGGTTCGTCGAGATCAAACCGCTGGCCGAGCCGGCGATCCGGGCCGTCGAGGAGGGCCGTATCCGCATCATTCCCGAAGGATGGGTGAACAATTATCTCGGCTGGATGCGGGACATCAAAGATTGGTGTATCTCACGCCAAATCTGGTGGGGCCACCAGATCCCCGCCTGGTACTGCGAGCACTGCAACGAGCGGTTCATCCATAGGCAGACGTCAACCAACCAAGCAGGCGACGTCGTCGCACGTGTCACCCTCCTTCAAGGCGCCAAACCGGTCGTCGCACGGTCCGCGCCGGCCAAGTGTCCGCAGTGCGGCGGGGAACAGTGGCTGCGCGACCCTGACGTGCTGGACACCTGGTTCTCCTCCGGACTGTGGCCGTTTTCCACCCTGGGATGGCCCGAGCAGACTCCTGAGCTCAAGACCTATTATCCGACATCGACCCTGGTTACCGGACTCGATATCCTGTTCTTTTGGGTTGCCCGCATGATCATGCTCGGCCTCCGCTTTATGCACGACGTCCCGTTCCGCGACGTTTACATCCATGCGCTCGTGCGGGACGCTGAGGGCCAGAAGATGAGCAAGTCAAAAGGCAACGTCATTGATCCCCTTCATGTGATGGACCAGTTCGGCACCGATGCCTTACGGTTCACCCTCGCCTCGATGGCATCGCCCGGCCGGGATCTCAAATTGGCAGAAGAACGCATCGAAGGCTACCGCAACTTTGCCAACAAAATCTGGAATGCAGCCCGCTTCGGATTGATGTATCTCGACGGAGCACGGACGGCGGCTGGCCCCTCAGAGCGGCCGTTTGCCGACCGATGGATCTTGAGCCGCCTCAATCACACGATTCGGACCGTCACGTCCGAACTGGACGCCTATCGCTTTGACCGCGCT
This sequence comes from Nitrospira sp., assembly GCA_035716265.1. Classification (GTDB taxonomy): domain Bacteria; phylum Nitrospirota; class Nitrospiria; order Nitrospirales; family Nitrospiraceae; genus Nitrospira_C. Next base: position 11,465 of record DASTJX010000260.1, on the reverse strand, counting down.
GCGAGCGCGCTCTATCATTTCATTTGGCACGAGTTCTGCGACTGGTATGTGGAATTGATCAAACCGGTCTTGCAGAACCCCACGCATCCAGACGGCCCGGTGACGCGGCAGACCCTCGTTGAGACGCTCGAAGCTGCCATGCGGCTCCTGCATCCGTTTATGCCATTCATCACGGAAGAAATCTGGCAGACCATTCCACACGAAGGCGAGAGCATCGTCATTCGACCCTACCCCGCATGGGATCCGACGTGGGACAATCCCGAAGCGGAGAAGCAGTTCCTCCTGCTCGAACAAACGGTCAGCTTAGTCCGGACTGGGCGAGTGTTGCTGAACTATCCGCCGGGGCAGCCGATCGAGTTTTCAATGACTCATGACGATCCCGCCACGCTGCGGCAACTCGAACGCCTTCAGCCGCATGTGGCCCATCTCAGCCGCGGAACCGCCGACATGCTCTCCAAGACGGTGAGTCCGGTAGGGCAGCGCCTTCGTCTCGTAACCGGAGAGCTTTCGATCGCATTGGTCGTGTCCGGCGACGTCGATCTCAAGAAGGCGTTGGACCGCATCCTCAAGCAACGGGAGCAGCAGGAAAAGGACATGACACGCCTCCAGGGGAAACTGAATAACCAGGAGTTCCGGGCCAAGGCTCCTACGGACGTCCTCGCAGAACACGAGGGCCGGCTCACAAGCCTGCAGAACGAGCAAGCGCTACTTGCCAGCAGCGAGCGACAACTACGCGCCCTGCTCGGGCCCTGATCATGCCGGAGCTGCCAGCTGCCGCCATTCGACGCGCCGTCCGACTCGCTCTCGAAGAAGACCTCGGCCAAGGCGACGTGACCACATCGGCCCTTTTTCCATCGGCGGTTCCCGCTCGGGCACGCATCATCGCCCAACAGCCGCTCGTCGTGGCCGGCATGGCCGCCGCGGTCCAGACATTCCTGGCGGTGGATGCCTCGCTCACCCTCGCCGTGCTCAAGAAGGACGGCGCGCAGGCGTTGAACCGCGAAACACTGCTGCGCATTGAAGGAGACGGCCGATCAATATTGATGGCTGAACGGGTCGCGCTGAACTTCTTGCAGCAGCTGTCCGGCATTGCCACGCTCACGCAGCGATTTCGCCGGGCCGTGAACGGCCGCGTCGCCATTCTCGATACGAGGAAAACGATTCCCGGGTGGCGGGCGATTCAAAAATGGGCCGTGTCCCTGGGCGGAGGAACGAATCACCGGAGTTCGCTGGCCGATGGGATTCTGGTTAAGGACAATCATCTGAGACTATTGCGACACAAACATGCGATCATCGAAGCCTGTAGACTGACACGGCAAAGAGGTCCGTCCGGCATGCAGATCATCATGGAAGCGGAATCTCTGAAGGAAGTCGCCCAGGCGGTCGCTGGGCAGGCGGACATCATTCTGCTCGACAACATGACGCCCGCCATGGTCAGGAAGGCCATGAGGTTGATTGACGGCCGCGCGCTCGTCGAAGTCTCAGGGGGCATTTCCCTGGACAATGTCCGCGCCATGGCTGCGGCGAAGCCAGACCGGATATCGATCGGCGCACTGACCCACTCGGCTCCTGCCGCAACCATGACGCTCGAACTGGAACGCGCGCTCCAACACCACCGCAAGAGACGCTAACCGGTGAAACAGACCTCACTCTTGACTTTCGGCGGCATTGAAAGCACTCTCGCCACCCGATCCCTAGGCCGCCGTCTCGAATTGCGGGATCGTATTGACTCGACGAACCGGGAAGCGATGGCGCTCGGCCAAGCCGATGCCGAGCATGGCACGCTGGTCATTGCCGACTCGCAAACGGCAGGACGAGGTCGGCTCGGCCGAGAATGGTTTTCCCCACCAGGGATCAACCTCTATGCGTCCATCGTGGTTCGGACGACGCTGGATACCCACCGTCTGTCTCAATGGCTCTCTTGGCTACCGCTGATGACCGCCTTGGGTACCGCTGAGGCCATTGAAGCCGCCGGCGCCGCCCGAGTCAGCCTCAAATGGCCGAACGATCTCCTCATAGGCGATCGTAAAGTCGGGGGCATTCTCTGCGAAAGCGGCGCGTCGATACGTTTGGGGCCATTTCAAGTGATCGGGATCGGCATCAATGTCAATGGAGAACGCGCGAGTTTTCCTCGCGAGCTTCGAGACGCCGCAACGTCCATTCGACAGGAGACAGGTCAGGAGGTCGACCGCAACCGACTCCTCGTCCGGTTGCTGGATGAACTGGAAGTATGCCTCGAGGAGTTCCTGGCGCACGGCATCGAACGACTCGCATTGGCGTACCGACGCCGCTGTGCGACACTCGGGAAAACCATCAAGGCGGTACTGGCGGATGGCAGCGAATATGTCGGCACAGCCGAAGGCATCGGTGATGACGGCTCGTTGGCTGTGCTGCAGGAGCCGGCGCGACGTGGAGTCCCGTTCGAAGTCCGGCACCTCCGTGCCGCGGACATCACACACCTCCGATGAAGCTTCCAGTAGCGAAACCACTGTCGAGTCCGTAAAATACGCCGTATGCTGTTGGTCGCCGACATCGGGAACACGAACGTCGTGCTGGGCATCTATGATGGCCAGGTGCTGAAGGCCCATTGGCGGCTGGCCACAGATGTGAAAACCACCGCCGATGAGTACGGGATTCTGTTCACCAACCTGCTGGCTTCCGCTGGTATACTTCCTCGGCAGGTGTCTGGTGCGATCATGTCCAGCGTCGTGCCGGCGCTGACCGCCACCTTTGAAACGCTGATCGAGCAATACTTTTATCAACGGCCGCTGCTCGTCACGTCAGATACGGATACGGGGTTGACGATCCGGTACCCGAACCCCAAGGAGATCGGCAGCGACCGGCTCGTCAATGCAGCCGCCGCCTACCACAAGTATCCGCGGGATTTAATTATCGTGGACTTCGGCACGGCCACGACCTTCTGTGTGGTGACAAAAGAAGCCGAGTATTTTGGCGGAGTCATCGCGCCCGGGCTGGGAATTTCGGCCGAAGCGCTCTTTACCCGGGCAGCCAAGCTGGCGAAAGTGGAATTGGCCAGGCCGAAGACGGTCATCGGTACGGACACGGGCAGCAGCATCCAATCCGGCTTGCTCTTTGGCTATGCCGGCCTCGTCGATACGCTGGTCAAGCGAATCGAACAAGAGCTCAGCCGTTCGACCTACGTTATTGCCACCGGTGGGTTGAGTACCATTATTGCCTCTGAGGCCACTTCAATTCAGGTCATCGAACCTTTGCTCACCCTTGACGGGCTGGCATTGCTCTATCGCCGCGCCAACGGGTCCGCTCCGACTGCCTGGGTTTGAGTCCTGATGCTCACAAGTAATTAATTTTTCTCGCTGCTGTTGACTTATTTGTCGTGGTGACTATCTCGCCTGTGTAACAGGATTAATCGTGGCAGACGAATCACTAAACACCAATACATTCGATAGCTTAGACTCTGATTCCGGTGGACCTGCTGCTTCCGAGAATTCGCTGGCCGAATCGGCGGCGAAGGACGGCGAGCTGAAGACGCTGAACGACAAGTACCTCCGGCTTGCCGCCGAGTTCGACAACTATAAGCGGCTTGCTCAGCGCGACCAGCGGGACCAAATCCGGTTCGGCAACGAGCAACTGCTGAAAGAACTCCTGCCTGTCCTCGATAACTTAGAACGGGCCATCAAGGCAGCGAAGGACAGCAAGACCGCGCAGGGATTGGTTCAGGGCGTCGATCTCACGCTCAAGCAGCTGGAAAGTGTGCTGGGCAAGTTCGGAGTCCAGTCCATCCCGACCATGGGGCAACGCTTTGACCCGACCGGTCATCAAGCGGTCGCTTCGGTGCCTTCGACGCAGGTACCGGACCAGCATGTCGTGGAAGAGTTTCAGCGTGGATACCGGCTGCATGACCGGATCCTCAGACCCGCGATGGTGACCGTGTCATCGGGCGGGAATTCGGCATCGAATGGAGCCGAAATAGATGACGCAAACTGAACAAGGACAAACTTCAGGCTGTTTAAAAAGACCGTCCAGCAAGGCCGCAGCGAGGTCCGCGACGCGAAGAATAATGAGCGTCACGTTTGCGGACGGGCGCGAGTTGGTGAGCGCCCAGTGTCTTCAAAGGCGAGGCGTACTTTTTGGTAAAGCGAGAACGGCGGGCTTTTTCAACAGCCTGAGACTAGGAAGGAGCATATCATGGGTAAAGTGATCGGCATCGACTTAGGGACAACCAACTCGTGCGTCGCCGTCATGAGCGGCGGAGATCCGGTTGTAATTGCCAACGCGGAGGGGGCCCGCACAACACCATCCGTCGTGGCGATCACCGACAAAGGCGAACGGCTCGTCGGTCAAATCGCCAAGCGCCAGGCCATTACCAATCCCGAAAACACGATTTTCTCCGTCAAACGTCTGATGGGACGCAAGTTCCGCAGTAAGGAAGTGCAGGAGGCCATCAAGCGGCTGCCGTACAAGGTCGTCGAAGCCGACAACGGCGATGCCCATGTAGAGCTGCGGGGCAAACGCTACAGTCCACCGGAAATCTCTGCCATGATCCTGCAAAAAATGAGGCAGACGGCAGAAGATTACCTCGGCGAGAAGGTCACGGAAGCCGTCGTCACCGTCCCGGCGTACTTCGACGACAGCCAACGGCAAGCCACTAAGGACGCCGGTCAGATCGCCGGATTGAACGTCTTGCGCATCATCAACGAGCCGACTGCGGCCTCCTTGTCCTATGGTCTCGATAAAAAGAAAGATGAGCGGATTTCAGTCTATGACTTGGGCGGCGGAACCTTCGACGTCTCGGTCTTGGAAATCGGTGAAGGGGTGTTTGAAGTCAAATCGACGAACGGTGACACCTACCTGGGCGGCGACGATTTCGACCTGCGCGTCATGGATTGGCTCGTCGACGAGTTCAGAAAGGATCAGGGGATCGATCTGCGAAAGGATCGCATGGCCTTGCAACGGCTGAAAGAAGCGGCCGAACGTGCCAAGATCGAGCTGTCGTCCTCACAGGAAACGGAAATTAATCTCCCGTTCATTACCGCGGATGCCAGCGGTCCCAAACACATGGTGATCAAGCTGACCCGTGCACGGCTGGAACAACTGGTCGACGACCTCATCCAGCGAACCGTGGAACCCTGCCGGAAGGCCCTGTCTGACGCCAGCGTGTCGGCCCGGGACATCAACGAAGTCGTGCTCGTCGGCGGGATGACCCGCATGCCCAAAGCCATTCAAGTCGTGAAGGACTTTTTCGGGAAAGAGCCGCATCGCGGTGTGAATCCGGACGAAGTGGTAGCCATCGGGGCAGCCATCCAGGGCGGGGTCCTCAAAGGCGACGTCAAGGACGTGCTCTTGCTCGACGTCACGCCGCTATCCCTCGGCATCGAAACCTTGGGCGGCGTCTTTACCAAGCTCATCGAGCGCAATACGACCGTTCCTACCAAGAAGAGTCAGGTGTTCTCAACGGCGGCTGACAACCAGACAGCGGTGACCATCCGCGTGTTCCAAGGAGAACGCGAGATGGCCAACGATAATAAATTGCTCGGCCAATTCGACCTCGTCGGCATTCCTTCCGCCCCGCGCGGCATGCCCCAGATCGAAGTGACGTTCGATATCGACGCGAACGGGATTGTCCATGTGTCGGCCAAGGATCTGGCCACACAAAAGGAACAATCCATCAAGATCACCGCATCCAGCGGCCTGAGCAAGGACGAAGTCGAAAAGCTCGTCAGGGATGCACAGACGCATACCGAGGAGGACAAGAAACGCCGGAAGGCAGCAGAAGCCAAGAACCAGGCGGATAATTTATTGTATCAAACCGAAAAAAACCTCAAGGAGCACGGCGACAAGATCTCCGCCGATGACAGGACGAAGATCGAGGAAGCCGTCACTGCGCTCAAGAAAGCCATGGAAGGCACCGATCCCGATGCGATCGAGTCGGCCACGCAGGCGTTGACGACGGCCTCGCATAAACTGGCTGAAGAGATGTATAAGAAGGCGTCGGCCTCCGCAGCGACTGGTGCCGGTGCAGACACCGGCGGAGGAGCCGAGAGTCCGAACGGCGCCAAGACCGATGAAAAGGTGGTGGACGCAGAGTTCGAAGAAGTAGACAAAGATAAAAAGTAAGCTAGAATACGGCTGCTCAGGGGGACCGAGTTTCGTCCAATCGCGAGGCTCGGTCTTTCTGCGCAATCACTAAAAGGGGACAATGGCTTCCGTGTCAAAACGAGATTTCTACGAAACCCTGGGCGTCGAACGGACGGCGTCCGAGGACGACCTCAAGAAGGCCTATCGGAAACTGGCCCGCCAATATCATCCCGACCTGCAGACCGGTGAGCAGCAGAAGAAGCATGCCGAGGAAAAGTTTAAAGAGATCAACGAAGCCTATGAACATCTGAGTGATGCTGAGAAGCGCAAGCGTTACGATATGTTCGGCCATGCCGGCACTCAGGCAGGCTCGGGTTTTGAAGGCTTTGATTTTGGCCGGGGCGGCTTCGGGGATGTCTTCAACGACATCTTCGAGGACTTTTTCGGCGGCCAGAGGGGCGGCAATCGTGCAGAGCGCGGCAACGATCTCCAGTACAATCTCGAAATCACCTTTGAAGAATCAGTCTACGGCAAAGAAGCCAAACTCAAGATCCCGCGCTGGGAAACGTGCAGCGAGTGCAAAGGCAGCGGCGCCAAATCGGCCTCGTCGGTGAAAACCTGTCCCAGTTGCAAGGGCGCGGGGCAGATCCGGCTTCAACAGGGCTTCTTCAGCGTCAGCCGGCCTTGCGGTCAATGCGAAGGTTCCGGACATATTATCACGGAACCCTGCACAACCTGCCAGGGCCGTCAACGGACATACCGCGAACGAACGATTTCCGTCCACATTCCGGCCGGCATTGAAACCGGCATGCGCTTGCGTCTTTCGAACGAAGGCGAACATGGCATAAACGGGGGGCCGGCGGGAGATTTATACGTCGCCATTACCGTCAAAGCGCACCCTCTCTTCCAGCGCAAAGGCAACGACATCGTCTGTGACGTGCCGATCAACTTTGTCACTGCCGCCCTCGGAGGAAAGATTGAAGTGCCGACACTCAAGGGCACGACCGTGATGAAGGTGCCTGCAGGCACGCAGCCGGATAAAGTGTTACGGCTGAAGGGACTTGGTATTCCCAGTCTCAAGAACCAGACGACCGGCGATCAATTGTTCACGATCAAAGTCCATATTCCTACCAAACTGACTGCCAAGCAGCGAGAATTGCTGACCGAATTCGCCAAAGAGAGCGGCATGTCCATGGAGGCCGACGGCGACGGCTTCTTCGACAAGATGAAGACCTTTTTCGAGTAACGCGCAACCCACTCGAGATTCCGTTCCGCATGCCGACGTTCTTCGTGGCAGCCGATTCGGTCGTCCCGCCGACCGTGCGTATCACGGACCCCTTGCTCCATCATCTCCGGCAGAGCCTCCGATTGCAGCCGGGTGAACCGCTCACGGTGACCGACGACTCGGGTCGTCGCTACCGCACGGAAGTCGGTGAGATCACGGCCCGTCATCTGACCGCCCATATTCTTGAAACGACGACCGCTCCCCCGAAAACCAGTCCGTCGATCGTACTGGCTCAAGCCCTGCTCAAAGGTGAAAAAATGGATTGGATCATCCAGAAGGCCACCGAACTGGGCGTCGATCGGATCGCGCCAGTGGTGACGATTCACGGTGTGGTCAAGCCCCGGGCCGAACGCCTCGATCACCAACGAGCGCGATGGCAGCGCATCGCCCTCGAAGCCGCGCAGCAGTGTGAGCGGTGGTCTGTGCCGACGATCGATGAACCGGCTACGCTTTCGCAGGTCATGACCGGCTATGACACCGCCGGCACGAAGCTGTTACTAGCTGAACGATCGAGCGGGGCTTCGTTGACCGACATTGCACCCGGCCTCGGTGCAGAGCATACGGTCCTCCTCGTCGTTGGACCGGAAGGCGGCTGGGACAAAGAAGAATTGCGTCTCGCCCAAGAGCGGGGCTGTCAGGCAATCACGATGGGCAAAAATATCCTTCGAGCGGAAACGGCGGCGCTTGCCGCGATCAGCGTGCTGCAGGCGAGATTCGGCGAGTTGGGATAGGCCTTACTTGGCCAACTTCAGGTGCACAACCGTGCCCTTTTCTCCGCTGGCCCAACCATGCAGGGTGGTGGGAAAGGACAAGCCGAAGAGCGAGACATTTGCGAGCGCTCCCTGTTCCTCCCAGGTAAATCCGCTGTCGGCAGTGTGGTAGGCCATCCCCCGTTCGCCCACGATCCAGCCGGTTTTAGGATCGGTGAAACGAATGCGAAGCAAGTCCGTCAGCCTGGTGCAGGTCCGTGAACAGGGCAACGTCCGATCGACCCAGCGGCCCCCTCCGTCGGTCGTCTGAAACATGGCGCCCGCATTGCCGACCACCCATCCGGTTAACGGATCGGAAAAATAGACATCGAACAGCGTCACGGATCCCTGGGTTTCCTGAGCCAGCCACGTGGCGCCGCCATCTTCCGTCGCCAGCACCGTTCCAACAGCGCCCACGGCCGTTCCCCGCTTGGGCGTCAGAAATTGCACGGCATAGAGCGCCGCGCTGGTGGGGCTGGACTGATCGGTCCAGTGGGCACCTCCATCGTTCGTATGGAGAATCGTTCCGTTGCCCCCGACGACCCACCCTTCGTACGGCGAGACAAACGACAAACCATACAGGGGCGCGACAGTCTCGATGGCCTGCGCCTTCCAGCTGGAGCCTCCGTCCAGGGTATGGCGAATCGTCCCGTTGGCGCCGATGATCCAACCCTGCTTGTCATCCACGAAGAAGACGCCGGTTAGTTGCACCGAGGTGCCGCTGGCCTGTTTCTTCCATTTTTGTCCCCCGTCGATGGTCTTGACGACCGTTCCCCCGGAGCCGACCGCCCATCCGAGGTTGATATCACGGAAATACACGCTCATGAGCGTGACTTCGGTTCCCGTTTTTTGGGAAGCGGCTTTCAGCTGCCCTTCGGCAGCTTCTGTGAATGGGACGATGAGCATGCTCAAGAGGGAAACGAGAAGGAACCAGACCATAGAGCCTCTAAGCGATTGTAGAAGAAGCCTGCCGAAGAGCGCGTCTCCGGGCGGGTGAGACAGGGTGTACGATGCGTCTCGGCGCATGGGGATCGGGGGGGTAATGACTGATCTTTCTCACCATCCTAGTCGTTGGTGGCGCCTTCCGGCCTGGACTGGAAAAAACTCTGGTCAGGCATGCCTTTGGCTTCGATCGTGAAGGTTCCGGCCTCAAGCGTCAGCCATTTCTTGGGCGTACAGCAGGTACCGTCCGGAAGCAGGTCCCACGAGCCTCGTCGGATGATCAGCGGACCGGTGGAGAGATCGGCATTAAACTGTCCCGGCTTGCCGATCCCGAATAAATGACGATGCGGGACGCGCGCTTTGATTTCCGTATCGGTCCAGGACACGACGATGGCGCCGATGTTATTAAACAACACCTCAGTTCGCGAGACATTTTCGCCGAGTTCGATCTGACTTCGCTTGAAGGCTTCCACACCGAGCTTCGGCTGCGTGGCTTCCGTCGTCTTGATGAAGGAGCCGAATCCCGATCCTTTGATGGTCACGACGTCGTCCAACCCCGCAGCGGCAGGGGAAAACGACTCGATGGTCGGCACAACGAGCGTGAATGTTCCCGCGGTCGTGGTCACCGTACCCCGCTCGCTGCAGCAGGATCCATCCGCGGCAGGCTTCGGCGCGCCGCGTGTCACGACGACTGGACCGCTTTTGGCGCTGTATGGCACCCAGACATCGATCCGGTCCTCGTGCCAGCGGTAAATGATTGCGGGAATCCCCCCAATTTCGACTCGATTTTGTCCCGTGTCGAAATCCATATAGTTATAGGGCGTTGCGCCGCTTTCGGAGTAGGCACCGAAGTGCTCACCATGGATTCTGACCAGCGTCCCGATGGGTGCGCTCGCAGGGGAAAGTCCGGTAGCTTTAGGAACCTGGACGGTAAAGGTTCCGAGCGTGCGGTCTTGCCCACGACGCGATAACACGACCGGTCCTGTTTCCGCATTGACCGGCACATGCACGACGATGGCGCGATCGCTCCACTGGGCCACAGGCGCCTCATGTCCGCCGATCGTAATGGTATCGCCCGCCGTCCGCTCTTGACCAAATCCCTGACCGAACAGCACGACTTTTGTGCCGACGGGGCCGGTCAGCGGATCCACCTGCACCGTGGGAATCAGTTTCAGCGAGACGGCGTTGCTCACCGTATGTTGAACCGGCGCGCAACACGATCCGTCCGGCAAGGGATCGGAAGAAGCCAAGCGAACCGCGATGTCGCCTGACGTCGCATTGGCCGGCACCTGCACTTCGATCTTGTCGTCCTTCCAGCGCCTTGGCCGGACCACCAAGTTTCCCACGATCACGTCGTTGACGCCGAACATCGTATTGGGATCCCGGGGTCCTGCGGTGATACCAAAATGCTCGCCGGAAATTTCGATCGTATGGCCGGGTTCGATGACGGAAGGGTGAATGGAAAGAATCTTTGGGTACACGACGGAGAAGGTGCCGGCCGGGAATTTCTTTTTGCCGATCAGCACCTCGACCGGACCGGTCTGCGCCTTGAACGGCACTTTCACTTCCACGACCTCTGGATCCCACCGTTGGATCAGCGCTGGCACGCCTCCGAACAACACGCGGTTCACTTGAGCAGACTTGAAGCGACCCAACCCCTTGCCGACAATGGAGACCGTCGCGCCGGGAACGCCGGTCGCGGGCTGTAGTTCAAGCGCGGGAGCTGGCGCGGCATCCGTCCACTGGTAACAGCCGAAGGCCACCAGCAAGACAGCACTGAAGGCAATGATCCGACGACTGAGATAAGTCTTGGCCATGTGTTGAGAGCCCTGCGTGGCACGAGAACCCCACGCACGAGTCTGGAGGGCAACCGGGGTGCAGCGTGAAGCGAGGGACGACGGACTATAACAAGCGGTTTTTTCAGGTGTCAAGCCGCAGAGGACGGGGACTCCGGCCTCCATGGCCTTCATGCTATTCAGGAAACAGCCAGGATGACTTCGATCTCCACGGCGGCGCGGCGCGGGAGTTCAGCGGCACCAGTGGCGACGCGCGCATGGCGTCCTGCATCCCCGAAGATCGCGACGAGCAGATCGGAGGCGCCGTTTAACACCTGCGGCTGTTCGGTGAATCCGTCTGCCGAGGCGACATGACCGACCACTTTCACAACGCGCGTGATACGGTCGAGACTTCCCAACTCCTGCTTGGCAATGGCTAGCGCATTGAGGATCGCGACCTTCGCGGCCTCGATCCCTTGGAGAACGGTCAATTCACGCCCGAGCTTGCCGGTGAATGCCAATTGTCCGTTTCGCATCGGCAGAACTCCCGACAAGAATAGCAAATTGCCGGTCCTTACTGCAGGTACGTAGGTCGCCACGGGCTTCGGCGCCTCGGGCAGTTCCAATCCCAGGGATGTGAGCTTTTCTTCATACGTC
>DASTJX010000259.1:0-12648 GCA_035716265.1 Nitrospira sp. | reverse complement strand
CGTGGCACCGCTCTTCAGCCTCACCGGTCCTGGAAGTCTCTATTTGGACAATCAGGGCACACAGGGATTTCTCTATAATCCCGGCAACAACTTCCAGTCATTTAGTTTCCGCAATCCAACGACCGGTCAGGCATGGAGCGGCGCAGTCATGACGTTGGGCCCGCAACTGTCGATCGGATTAATTCAAGGCGCCAATCAAGTCGGCCCACCAGTCGTCCTTCCCGGTCCTCCCAGACAACCGCCGCCTCTCATAGATATTCAATCCACGCTGCTCGACGATATTCCGTAGGCTGGAGTCAGTCACGGCTGGTTGGCGAGCTGCCAGGTGAGTGCGAGCACATAGCGCGCTACGGATTGGAGAATGTCCGGATTGATGGTGTCCACCGTATCGCCGGGTTGGTGAAAATGCGGGTGCACGCCCCCGCTGACCACGGTGACGGTCGGGACATCAGCTTCCTTAAACGGTACATGGTCGCCGCCCGGGAAAAAACCAAACACATCCAACTTGTCCGAGAGACCGGTCAGTTGTCCGATCCCGTCTGCCGTACTTTTCTCTAGACCCGTGACTCCCACCGTTAACCTCCCATTGCCGGTTCCGGCATGATCGACGTTGATCATACAGATCGTTTTCAGCAGCGGGACGATCGGTTGTGCCACATAGAGTCGCGAGCCCAAGAATCCCTGTTCTTCCCCGCTGAACGAGACAAAGAGGATTGAGCGCTTCGGTGCCGCCTGGGCAAGAGAAAGGACTCGCGCGATTTCGAGCAGGACGGCGGTGCCGGATGCGTTGTCGTCCGCGCCGGCAAACAACAAACCGGCTTGCCGACCGAAGTGGTCTCGATGCGCCCCTACCAGCACCGTCTCATCACTGTTGACCGTATGGCCTCGAATGAGGGACATGACGTTAAAGAGGGTTCCGGTCTCACGACTGCTCGTCCATCTCATCTGGGCCGTGACATCGGTCACCACAGGCTTGGAGAGACCGGTACGGTTGAGCTCTTCCTGAATGGCGCGGAGCGTTGTGATTCCTGTTGCTCCCTGTTGGAGAATCCATTCGGCTGTCTCAGTGCTGATCCACGCGCCGGGCAACTGCGTGGTGCTCGCGGTCGTGGAGTAGAACGCACTTGGTGCACCGGTCACGCCCCGACGCTGTTCATAGGCGGTTAAGATGGGTCCGGTGGCCAGGAGATAGCCGACCGCTCCCTTCTCTTTCGCCACTCGCTCCTTGTCCGCCTGCGCGACGGCTGCAGCATACCGATCGGGTTTGCCCCGAAGAAACAGGACGATCTTGTTGCGCACGTCGACGCCGGCATAATCGTCGATACCGCGAGATGGATCGGCTATTCCGTATCCGACGAACACGATGGAGCTACGGACATCGGCCGATGGAGAGTCGAGTACGGGCAAAAAGTGGGTGCCTGTCACAAGCGAGCGCCGCTCGTGCGGTCGCACGAGCTCAATCAGCACATCATCCCCGATTCTTCGTATGGGCACCGAGGCGGTTTGTTTCCATTCTTGCTGTGGAAGCGGGTTGGTCAGGCTTTGCCCTGGGCCCGCAGCCGCCCGATGCAGGCGGAGTTCGGAGAACCGATTGGTCACAAACGAGGCTGAACGTTCGTCTTCCCGGGTACCCGTTTGCCGTCCTGCAAGAGCCGGCCCACTCAAAATTCTGATATCCGCGAGCATGCGCTCAGCGGAAATTTGATCTATTGCGGTGGGAAGCCAATCGGGTGACGAGATCGACGAGTCGAGCGGGGAGCCTGCAAAAACAGGCGAAAGACAGATGCAGGGTGAGCAGAAAATTAGGAAGAGGTGAATGAGCTTCATCGTGTTCCACCTGTTGGCCCGGCACTATAGCACGGACTATGAGATTCATTGCAGGTGCGGAGCCGGCAGGATACTATGGCCCGCCAGCGGAAGGATCATTATCTATCGATCATGACTGAACGAGCTTCCAATCGTCTCGCTTCCGAGTCAAGTCCCTATCTTCGACAACATGCGGATAACCCAGTGGCCTGGTATCCCTGGGGTGCAGAAGCGCTCTCCCGTGCCAAGGCGGAAGACAAACCTATCCTGCTCTCGATCGGATATTCCGCCTGTCATTGGTGCCACGTCATGGCCCATGAGTCGTTCGAGAACGCTGAGATTGCCGCATTGATGAATCAGCATTTCATCAACATCAAAGTGGATCGAGAAGAGCGTCCGGATCTCGACGACATCTACCAAAAGTCTGCACAGGTATTTACCGGCCGGGGCGGGGGTTGGCCACTCACGATGTTTCTGACGCCTGAGCAAGAACCCTTCTATGGAGGCACCTACTTTCCTCCGGTGCCGCGCCACTCCCTTCCGGCGTTTCCTGACGTCTTGCGTGGAGTGCTCGAAGCCTACCGTCATCATAAGGATGAAGTGCAGAAAAACATTGAGCGCGTGAAAGGCGGATTGATCAGAGTTGGGGTTCCCGCGGGGCCGTGCCAGGCGGTGACCGAGCGACTTCTGGAACAGGCGGTGAGCGAACTTGGTCAGTTGTTCGATCCTCTCCACGGTGGGTTTGGTGAAGGGCCGAAATTTCCTACCGTTCCACCGTTGACTCTTCTGTTGCGGCAGTCTGCCAGGACCAAAGACTCAAGGCTCCTCGACATGGTCCTCCTTCAGCTAAGGAGAATGGCTGGGGGCGGCCTGTACGATCATCTTGGCGGCGGGTTTCACCGGTACTCCGTGGATGCAGAATGGAAAATCCCACATTTCGAAAAGATGCTGTACGACAACGCCCAGCTTGTGCGGCTCTATCTCGACGGATGGCGGCTGACGAAGGAAGAACGGTTCCGCCAGGTCGTGGAAGACACGGTGGACTATGTGCGACGAGAACTCATGCATCCGGACGGCGCCTTCTTTGCCGCACAGGATGCCGACAGTGAAGGCCGGGAAGGTGCGTACTTTTTGTGGACCCATGATGAAATCGTATCTGAACTGGGATCGGACTTGGGCGCTGAGTTTTGTCACGCCTACGGCGTTACGGCCGAGGGAAACTTCGAAGGGAAGAACGTGCTCCACCGGCTCGAAGGAGGGAGTCTGACCAGTGAAGAACAGGAGGGAGCTGAATCGAGATTGAAGCCGGCCAGGGAGAAATTACTGGCGGCGCGAGAGCGACGGGTCAAACCACAGCGTGACGAGAATATTCTGACCAGTTGGAACGCGATGATGATCTCTGCCATGTTCGACGCTGCCCTGACGTTCAACCAGCCGGCATATCGTGCGGCCGCCGAGAAGGCGCTGACGTTTCTCCTCGACTATGCGTTCGTCCATGGGCGCGTCTACCATACGGTTGTTGAGGGGAAGGGACGACTCAATGGGTATCTCGACGACGCGGCTTGGCTAGCGGTCGCTCTGCTCGATGCGTTCGAAGCCACTTCTCATCGCTGGTATTTGGACCAGGCCAGGCTCGTGACTGACTCAATAGAATCCAATTTCTGGGACGAGGCAGGCGGCGGAGGGTGTTTCTTTACCGGTCACGATCACGAGAGGTTGATCCAGAGAATGAAAACTGGGACGGACAGTTCCATTCCCTCCGGGAATGCCGTGACTGCCTCGGCGTTCTTGAGGCTCTTCTCTTTGACAGGCGAGGAGCGGTATCATGAGCGGGCCGGGCAGATTCTCAGACTGTTTGAGCGCGGTATGGCGCAGAATCCCTATGGGTCGGCCGCACTCCTCTGTGCGGTGGATTGGTGGTTATCCGGGCCTAAGGAAATCGTGATTGTAGGCACGCCTGGGAATGCAATGACAGAAGCGATGCTGAGAACCGTATTCCAACGCTTCCTTCCTCAACGCGTTGTATTGGTGACGGAAGAGGCCCAGGCGGGCGATGCTCACGAATTGCCGCTTGGCAGGGGCAAGATGAGCCTCAACGGGAGACCAACCGCGTATATCTGTGAGCGGCAGACCTGTTCACAACCGGTCGTCGAACTCCAGCAGCTCGAGGGTATGCTCTAACGCGATGGCGAAAGGCGATCACTCACAAGGCATTTATGATCATCTCTACCGGCGATTTTTCGCGAATAAAGATCGGCATCCCGGCTATGACTTTCAGCGGGCGCCTGGTGGGAGTGCCCAGCCGCCTACCGTGACATTTAAGGACAAGTTGCGCTGGTGGTCGCTCGATCGCTGGCGGCGCCGCAAAAAGATTTTGAGCGAACGGGATCGGCTGCAACGTGAGATTGTTGAGATGAGGGCGGGCAGATCAAAGGAACGTCGCCGATGACCCGCTTTTTCACTCCGCCTCGATATGCAGCCTGTCTTCTCGCGGCGTGTGGATGGATGCTCACCCACGACGGGTTAGTGCCGGTGGCGGTCTCCGCCGTTCAAACAGAGAGTCAGGCAGAGAAACAAGCCAATTTCAAACAACAGGCGCTCGGCGAATTGTTTCATCGCTGGACGTTCGATCAGCAGAAGCCCGGTGATGCGCTGAGCGGGTTTTCGCAATACATCGTCGGCAGCGACGCCGCACCGGTTTGGACCGTTTCCGCCGAAGCCGACGCGCCGTCTCCTCCCAACATCCTTAAAGCAGAGTCGTCCTGTCAGACTGTAATCTGCTATCAACTGTTGGTGGCCCATGACTTGCACTACGAGTATCCGGATGTGACGGTTCGGTTGCGCTTTCCAGCCGAAGGCGGCATCGGGCAAGGCGGAATTGTCATCGGCTTGCATGACGAGCGACATTTTTATGCAGCCATCGTCGATCTGGCAGCGAAGAAGGTGGAAGTTGTCCGCGTGCTTGACGGCCAGGTCACCGTGCTCGGGGAGACAGCCATCACCCCGAAGGCGGTAGAGTGGCATTCTCTACGCATGAATCGGGACACCATCATCAGCAAAGACGTGATCGAGGTGTTCTTCGATGGCAGACTCTTGCTTTCCGTGCAGGATCAGACGTTGGGTCTTGGTCAAGTGGGGCTCCTGGTACGTGGAAATTCTCCCATGCATTTCGATAGCTTGCATGCAGTACCGCTGTTTTCTCAACGTCCGGTCTCGAACCCTCCTGCCTATTGAAACCGATCTAGGCTTGCAATTGAATCGATCCTACGCTACAGTGCACCGGTGTATCACCGCGAAAGGCCTGGTGGTGATACAGTAGAATAGTGACACGGCTTGATACTGATGTTGTTTTGGTTCTGCCCGGGGATCTGATCGGAAGCCAGACCTGAGTCGCCATCGTGTTTGCGTCTTCGGCCCATTCCTTCCTCACCTCTTCTCGAGTCCAAGACAACACCAATTTTCTCAAAGGAGGAACCCAATGGGTTCGAAGATTTATGTTGGGGGTTTGCCGTATTCCACAACCGAGCAGCAACTGAGCGATCTGTTCGCTGCGCATGGAGCGGTGGCGTCAGCCCGAATCATCACCGATAAGTTCACAGGCCAGTCGCGAGGCTTCGGCTTCGTCGAGATGTCCGGGGATTCGGAAGCGCAAGCGGCGATCGCCGCGTTGAACGGTACCCAACTTGGCGGCCGCACGTTGACAGTCAACGAAGCGCGTCCGCAAGAACCACGTTCCGGCGGCGGAGGCCGCGGCGGGTTCGGTGGCGGCCGGCACTGAGTGCGAGCCGTTTTTCATGTCGGGGCTGCCTCACCGGCAGCCCCGCTCATATCCTTCCTAGAATTGCCCATCTATCAGATGTGTTTCTCGGCCGAATGATCGGCCGTCTTGCAGTCCCAGGAAGCTAATCTACATAAGGAGTGTTATGTCGACGTTTGCTCAGATGAGTTTGCCCCCGTTTCTTGCCCAGCGATTACTGCAATCCGGGATCGCTTCCCCCACGCCGATCCAGCAGGCAGCGATTCTGCCTGCGCTTGAAGGACGCGATGTTATGGCCCAGGCCAAAACAGGCAGCGGAAAAACACTGGCCTTTCTCTTACCAATGATTGAGCGCGCCTTGCGGCCCAGCCACGGGGCGTCCGTCGCCTCAGCCGGTGGAGGAAAACGCGGTCCGCAGTTTTTGATTCTTGCTCCGACGAGGGAGTTGGCGCTGCAGATTGATATGGAATTACGAAAGTATGCGCCGCCGGCGGTCACCTCACTGGCTGTCTATGGCGGGACCCCGATCGAGCGGCATTACCGCGCGCTTCGTCACTTCCCTAAGGTCGTGGTCGGCACGCCGGGCAGGCTGCTCGACCTGGCTGGATCCGGTCACCTGTACCTTGGCGCCGTGACATGGCTCGTCATGGACGAGGCGGATCAGATGTTGGATCGCGGCTTTCTCCGTGACATTCAACGCATCCTGGCTTTATTGTCGCCCGGGCGGCAGACCTTATTGTTCTCTGCCACCTTCTCCCCAGAGATCCAGCAACTTGCCAGCTCGATGCAGCGGAATCCCGCCAGGATTTCAGTTGATCCCGGTATCAGCAGTCCGACCACCATTACCCATGCATATTACGTGGTGCCCGCTGAGCAATCGCGGACCCAACTCGTGCATACCTTGCTGCAAACGCTGAAGGGCGGAGAGCGATCAATGATTTTCTGTGATCAGAAATACAAAGTTCGGCGCTTGGCCGCCAAGCTTGGCGGAGAGACCGCATCAGTAGGGGCAATCACCGGCAATCACAGCCAAGCCCAGCGCGAGCGGACACTCGGTGCGTTTCGAGCGGGACGGCTGACGTCCCTCGTGGCCACAGACGTGGCGGCTCGGGGACTCGATATCCCGGATGTGGCGCAGGTCATTCACTACGAACTGCCGGTCAATCCAAATTCGTACGTGCATCGTGCCGGTCGGACGGGTCGTGCGGAAAAGGAAGGCGCCACCTTTCTCATTCTGTCTCAGGCTGAGGAACGGGAATATCTTCGTATGGTTCGTCAACTCAGGATTCAAACGACGAAGCTGTCGCTTCCCGCTTTGGCCACGTTGCCTCCGCCAGCCACGATCAGCGAGGAGCGGCCTCCACGTCGTCCCACGCAGCGTCGTCACAGCCATCAGGCCCCGCATTCGCTTCATGAGGCTCGAAACGGCTTCGGAAGAGGCCCACAACCTGCATTTCGTTCGGAGAAGCCCCGACGCTTCGGACGATAAGCCCTGCCCGCGCATCGCCGTATCACGATCGACCGAGGGGTCGGTCGTGATTGCCTTCTCGGGACGGGCTCCCAGTCCGCATGGTACAGTAACCACCTGTAGGACGCCGCATGTCACCGTTCCAACTCGAAGCTCCATTTAAACCCTGCGGGGATCAGGATCAGGCCATTGATCAGCTCGTGGCCGGAATCCGGGATGGTCGGAAACACCAGGCTTTGCTTGGCGTGACCGGGTCCGGCAAAACGTTCACGATGGCCAATGTCATTGCACGCGTGCAAAAACCGACGCTCGTGCTGGTGCATAACAAGACGCTCGCCGGCCAGCTGTACCAGGAGTTCAAGCAGTTTTTTCCCCGCAACGCAGTCGAGTATTTCATCAGCTATTACGACTATTACCAGCCCGAAGCCTACATTCCGCAAACGGACACGTATATTGCCAAGGATTCGTCCATCAACGACGCGATCGATCAGATGCGGCACGCGGCGACGACATCGCTGCTGCAACGTAACGACGTCTTGATCGTCTCATCGGTGTCCTGCATTTATGGTCTCGGTTCTCCTGAGGTGTATCACGGGATGGTCGTCTACCTCGAAGAGGGGATGGAGATCAGGCGTGAGAAGATTCTCGCGAAACTCGTCGAAATCCAGTATGCGCGCAATGACATCGATTTTCATCGCGGCACCTTCCGAGCCCGTGGCGACGTCATCGAAATCTTTCCGGCCTCGAACGAAGCGCTGTCCGTCCGCATCGAATTATTCGGCGACGTCATCGACGCCATTCATGAAATTGACCCGCTGACTGGCAAGTCGATCGGGAAATTGCCGAAAGTGGCCATCTATCCGAACACACACTATTTGATCGCGCCGGATCGCTATCAGCGGGCGACCACGGGCATCGAAGAGGAGCTCGATGAACGAGTGGCCTACTTCAAGAGACAGAATCAGTTGCTGGAAGCGCAGCGCCTGACGCAGCGGACGAAATTCGATTTAGAAATGATTCGCGCGATGGGCTATTGCCATGGGATCGAAAACTATTCCCGGCACCTGAGCGGGCGAGTTTCGGGGGAGCCACCGCCCACCCTGATCGACTACTTTCCCAAGGACTTTCTCCTCATCGTCGACGAATCGCATGCCACTATTCCACAAGTCGGCGGGATGTACGAAGGCGACTACTCGCGTAAACGCACGCTGGTCGACTATGGGTTTCGTTTGCCGTCTGCGGTCGACAACCGCCCACTCAAGTTCCATGAGTTTGAGCGCTGCATGAACCAGGTCATTTATGTGTCCGCCACGCCGGGTCCTTACGAGTTGAAGCTCACCGGCGGAGTCGTCGTCGAGCAGATCATTCGGCCGACGGGCCTTCTCGATCCGGTCATCGACGTGCGACCCGCGAAGGGCCAAGTCGATCATCTGCTGGGCGAGGTCCGGGCCGAAATCGCGCTGGGAGGCCGCGTACTGGTGACGACGCTGACCAAGCGCATGGCCGAAGACCTGTGCGAGTACTATCACGAACTGGGCATTAAAGTGCGCTACCTCCACGCAGACATTAAGACGTTCGAACGAGCCGAGATCATTCGTGATCTTCGGCTGGGCCGCTTCGACGTCCTCATTGGGATTAACCTGTTACGGGAAGGACTGGATCTGCCGGAAGTCAGTCTAGTGGCCATTCTGGATGCCGACAAAGAAGGCTATCTGCGGTCGCATCGCTCTTTAATTCAAACTGCAGGACGTGCCGCTCGAAACGTGCGCGGCCGGGTGCTCATGTACGGAGACGTGATCACCGATTCGATGCAGCAGGCGATCAATGAAACCTCCCGTCGCCGAACGATCCAGGCCGCTTTCAACGAGGCGCACGGCATTGTTCCCGCGAGCATTCAGAAGGAAGTGCTGGAGTTGGACTATGCGGAGCCTTCTCAGGAGCCTGAACAGTTGACGTTGGCTGCCGAAGTGTCCGTTGACTATACGGCAGAGGAGGGGCCGGTTGAACAACAGATCCGGAGGCTCGAGGTCGAGATGAAAGCAGCCGCAAAGGACTTGGAGTTCGAACGCGCGGCGACAATACGTAACCGCATCCGGGCACTCAAGTTGCGGGACCTGGAGTCAAAATCGGGAGCCTAACGCCCCTTGTCTGCATAGGCGTGTCGTCGAGGGAGAGTGCTGCCACGTCTCCCACCCCTTCCTACGGCTAGACGTTCTTGTACAGGTAGATGCCGAGGAGCATGCCCAGAATGCTGAGAAGACTGATCTTGAAGCTAAACCCCAGTGTGATCTTGAGAAGAACCAGATCAATAGTCAGCGGAGGGCTGATTCCGGGGGTGAAGTTTGTGGCGAAGATCGTCTGGATCGTCCCCTGTGGCGCCATCACCCGCAGGATCTCTCCAAGGATACCGCCGAGCAAGCCGCCGATGAGCAGGAATACCAGCAGCAGCCAGGGCGATTTTCTCACGTCAACGGCCTCTTAAACTATTGACTGCACTCGCGGAATTCTCGAAGTCGACCATAGCGAATGGTCTCCAAGGTGTCAACCGGAATGCCGTTCTCTGCGCCTTGACTTCTCCGGGGGCCTCCATTAGACTGCCCGGTGCTCTTTTGCTAGATTTTTCGAGGCGATCGAAGATAGAGGAGCCTGTCCGACACTGCCCTTCTACTGCGGCGAATGATGCACAAGCATCTGCATTGTTCTCGGCGCTGAAAAATCCTCACCGTATTCCAGCGAATACGCCTCCGGTTTTTCAGAGCCTGTGGTCGCGCATCTGCCTGTGCCTCTTTCGCCCTTGACGAACGGCAATGCGAACAGGCTCCTCAGTTACCGCTTCGATTGCTTTTTTTGTGGGATCCCATGTTGGATGCACTGAGCGACAAGTTCGAAAAAATCCTGAAAAAACTTCGTGGAACGGGTGTCCTGACCGAAGAGAACATTGCGGAAGCCCTCAAAGAAGTGCGGCTTGCCCTCCTGGAAGCGGACGTCAATTACAAAATCGTCAAAGACTTCGTCGAGCGAGTGCGTCAACAGGCGATTGGACAGGAAGTTCTCCAGAGTCTAACGCCTGGTCACCACGTCGTGAAAGTCGTGTGGGACGAGCTCCGCGCCATCATGGGGCAGGAACGGGCCGGCCTCTCTCTGGCCTCAAAGCCGCCTACGGTGGTGATGATGGTCGGGCTCCAGGGATCAGGCAAGACCACGACATGCGGCAAACTCGCCAAACTCTTTAAGCAACAAGGCAAACGGGTACTGCTCGTGGCGGCCGACCCTCGCCGTCCCGCGGCTGGAGACCAGTTGGCCAGTATCGGACGAGATCTGGAGGTCGACGTCCATCGCCTTGATGTTCCAGGGACGTCGCAAGACGACGTCGTCCGCATTTGCCGCGCCGGCGTCGAGCGTGGACGGGAACAGGGATTCGATATGGTGGTGCTCGATACGGGGGGTCGCCTGCACGTAGATGACGAACTCATGAATGAACTCGTTGCCACGAAGTCTGCGGTGCAACCCCATGAAGTCCTGTTGGTTGCGGATGCCATGACCGGGCAGGATGCCGTCACCATGGCCACCCAGTTCGATCAGCGTGTGGGGCTGACGGGGATCATTCTCACGAAAGTGGAAGGCGACGCGCGAGGCGGGGCGCTGCTTTCTATCAGGGCGGTAACGGGAAAGCCCGTCAAATTCCTGGGGGTCGGCGAAAAGCTGGATGCCCTGGAACTGTTCCACCCCGACCGGATGGCATCGCGCATTTTGGGAATGGGCGATGTACTGACTCTCATCGAAAAGGCGCAAGACACCTTCACTCGCGAACAAGCCGAAGAAGCGCAGCAACGGCTGACCAGCGACACCTTTACGCTCGAGGATTTCCGCTCACAACTGGGCCAGGTGAACAAACTGGGCTCGCTGGATCAGATCCTGGGCATGCTGCCTGGAGGTCAGAAACTGAAAGATGCGATGGCGGGACAGGTGCCCGAGCGGGAGTTAAAACGGGTCATGGCCATGATCGATTCCATGACGCTGCGCGAGCGGCGTGACCATACCGTCATCAACGGGAGCCGCAAGAAGCGGATTGCCCGCGGAAGCGGAACCAATGTCACGGAAGTGAATCGACTGATCAAGCAGTTTCTCTCCGCGCGAAAAATTGCGAAGGCGATGACAGGGGCAGGAGGGCGCCGCCAGTTGGCGCAGTTGCTCCGTTCTATGTGACAGGGGGACGGGAGCCTCGGCCATTCGCCGGCGGCTTCGTGTAAAAAGGGAAGACGGGGCACGGCTGGCGCCGATGCTCTCTAACGTCGAAGGAGGAAGGACAGTGGCCGTTCATTTGAGATTGACCAGAACCGGACGACATAAACGACCGATCTATCGCGTCGTGGCCGCGGACTCCCGCAAGCCGCGCGATGGTCGGTTCTTGGAAATTTTGGGCATCTTTGATCCGTTGAAAGAAGCGGGACTTCCCGAGTTGAAGCAGGAGCGGGTGCTTTCCTGGTTGCATCAGGGTGCCCAGCCCACCGTCACCGTCAAGACACTGCTTCGACGCTCAGGAGTCTGGAAGCAATTCGAAACGGAAAAGGCCGCCAGGAAGAACAAGGCGTAGCGTGACGGCTGAATTGCCTGACATGGTCACAATCGGAATAGTCGAACGACCGTTTGGTGTCCACGGAGCGGTCAAGGTGCGTTCGCTGAGCGACCGGCCGGGCCGGTTTGAGCAGTTACAAGAGGTCCGTGTGGCCGGTGGACGAGGGCACGCGGCCGATCGACGGGTTCGGTCTGTGCGCAAAGCCGGCCCGGTCTACATCATTGAGTTTGAGGGCATTGGCACGCCGGAAGAAGCACAGGTGCTACGGGGGGCGATGCTGCAGGTGCCCCGCGATGAAACATCCGCTTCTCGAGATGAACCTTTGTACGAATGTGATCTCATCGGTATGACAGTGGTCGACGAGACAGGCCATGAGCTCGGTCGACTTGACACGATTTGGGCGTTGCCGGGCCATCAGGTGTTGGTCGTCAAGCAGGCGGACCGTGAGGTTTTGATTCCGGCGGTGAAGGAGTTTGTGACAGGTGTCGATGTCGCCCAAGGGCGGATGACCGTTCGCACTCTGGAAGGCATGGTTGAGGCCTGAATGCGGTGCGACGTCCTTACGCTGTTTCCCGAGATGGTGACGCCGGTCTTGGAGAGCAGCATGCTCAAACGGGCTCGGGAGAAGGGCTTACTCGAGGTCACGGTGCACAACCTGCGTGACTATACCTTGGATAAACACAAAGTGGCCGACGATCTGCCATACGGCGGCGGCGCCGGTATGGTCATGAAAGCGGAGCCGATTCTGCGTGCGGTGGAACAGATTCGTCAGCCATACGAACAGCGCGGCGAGAGCCTTCGAGTGTTGCTGCCCTCCCCGCAAGGCCGTCCGTTCACCCAACCCTATGCACAGCAGCTGGCGGCTGATGAACGCCCCATGCTCATTATTTGTGGACATTACGAGGGCATCGATGAGCGTGTGCGAATTGCTGTGAATCCGGAGGAAGTTTCTGTCGGAGACTACGTGCTGACGGGCGGCGAGTTGCCGGCGCTTGTGATTATTGATGCGGCAGCCCGACTCATACCCGGCGTCCTCGGCGC
>DASTJX010000258.1:0-5071 GCA_035716265.1 Nitrospira sp. | reverse complement strand
GCTCTCGACGCGGCGCGGGTTGTTCGGCACGACCGTCGCGACATACGCGCATCCGGCAACCTTTGCCATTTGCACCATGTCCATCTTCTCAAACTTTTTGCCGAGCGGCGCCATCTTCAACACCGCCCCGCGGTTCGTCATGCCGCTCTCCTGTCCGCCAGTGTTACCGTACACTTCGTTGTCCAGCATGATTGTCGTAAAGCGCTCTTTCCGGAACCAGGAGTGAAGGACTTGCTGGAAGCCAATGTCGGCGGTGCCGCCATCGCCGGCCATGACGACCACGTCTTTCGGCTTATCGCCGAAGCGAAGGCGAAGACCTCGAGAGAGTCCACTCGCTACACCGTTTTGGTCGCCATAGTTGCCGTAAACAAATGGGATGGCGGCTTGAGAAATCGCCAAGCGGCCACAGCCGGCGGTGCCGACGGTAATGGTGTCTTCAGGATTGGGAAACGCGATCATCGCTAGGCGAATAAACAGCGTCATTGCGCAGCCAGCGCACATCGGATGCTCTTCAAGGACCTCTTTGAAGCTACCCATTTGCGAGACGGACACCTTCTTTCCGAAGGGTCCATGTTCGACCATGTCCCGATACTCTTTCGGCATGAACTTTTCGAAGCCACTTGAAAACTTTACATAATCGAGACTCATCGGACACCTCCATTTATGTCACCGCGACGGAAGGTCGCCATTCATTCAGTGTAAAATAAGACGATCAGCGGGAAAAGAGAACGGACAAACGACACGCACCGGCTCTGTTCGCGTCGCGGCCATCCTAGCAAAGCTCAAAAAACACTGTCAATTTATATGTTCTCGCGACGAGGATTATCTGCCTACCTCGAAAATTCTATAACTTCCTGAATTTCAATGCAACTTTGCAGAAGACCCACCCTCTCCGAAAGAAGGCCTAGCTCTGCCCTGACGCGATAGGCCATTTGCCCTAACCTTGGGACGGCTTCTGAATGGACTCCTCATGAATCTAAGGCAAATGTACATTGTACATTGCCCTTGGCAAATAATCTGTCTACACTAGCCAAGTTATGCCTATACGCGTCGTCATAGCAGGTGAAGACGAGGATGCCCGACACGTTGGGGGCGTCCACAAGCGACCGCCGATCCCGGACAACTCGTTGAAGGCCGAATGCCCGAAATTCATGGCTCATGGCCCCTGCGGCGGCGTCCGGAAAGGTGGCTTTTGCGAAGTCTACCCGGAAATGACCTGCCCATGGATTACCATGTTTATTGAATTGGAAAAGATCGGTCACACCGACTGGATGAAGCAGGTGTGATGGCCCGGCGGAGGCACCGAGGCATCTCCTTTGCTCGCGCAACGCGGCCCGTAGGGAAAGGATTGTATCCCGTCGCGGATCAATCAAGAGAGCTCGGGGTTGGCGGTGCTCGCTTCGGCAAGGGCGCGTCTGAACGGGCCGGGGTGGTCGGGTGAGAAAGGCGCCAGTGACAGGCGAATCCGGCGGCTCCCTTTAAGGAAGCTGAGGGCAGCGGATGAAAAGAAAGCAAAAAACGTCCACACTGGGGTACAACGAGCGGCACGCCCGAAGTGGAATCACGGCTACGCTTCCTGATATTGAAACGTTCCCCAATCAGTACAAGGGCTATGAGATCACGATCGAGATCCCAGAGTACACGGCGATTTGTCCCAAGACAGGCCTCCCGGACTTCGGTACCATCACCGTGTACTACATGCCGGATCGTGAATGCCTGGAACTGAAATCACTCAAAATGTATATCCATGCCTACCGCAATGTTGGCATTTTCTATGAGAACTCCGTCAATCGCATTCTTCAAGACATCGCCAAAGCCTGCCGCCCTGTATGGGCACGGGTTACCGGCACGTTTGCGGCCCGCGGAGGACTCCGTAGTGTGATAGAAGCCCGCTATCCATGACCCCATGCGGTGGTTGTAGCCACAAGACAGAAGACATGGTAACCGTCGTAACCGTCCTCCCGATTTTCTGACCCTTCGCTCATTCCAACGCTTCGGTACTCATGGCTACCTACGCAATCGGCGACATTCAAGGCTGTTTCAAATCTCTCCAGCGGCTGCTCGGCCAGATCGCGTTTGATCCACGGTCGGACACGATTTGGCTGGTGGGTGACCTGGTCAATCGGGGACCGGACTCCCTGCTGACTCTTCGATTCCTTAAATCCCTCGGCTCATCGGTTCGTCCCGTGCTCGGAAACCACGATCTCTTTTTACTGGCCGCGGCGGAGGGCATTGTGACACTCCGTGCAAAGGATACTATTCAAGATGTCTTGGGCGCCGACGATTGCTCTGACCTTATCAATTGGCTAAGACGACAGCCCTTGCATCAGCGCGAAGGATCATTCTTCATGGTGCACGCGGGCCTCCTCCCCCAATGGACGATTGAACAAGCGATAGGCTTCGCAAAGGAGGTGGAAGAGGTGTTAGCCGGGCCGGACTACAAAACGTTGTTGCACGGGCTTTTTCATAGTCAAACTTTGCAGTGGGATCCGGCACTGAAGGGAACGGAGCGCCTGGTCAGTATTGCGCGTGTGTTCACGCGGCTCAGAACCACCACCTTAACCGGTGAGATGTCGAGCTTTTCCGGTCCTCCTGAAGACGCCCCACCAGGTTTTATGTCCTGGTTCCGCATTCCCGATCGTCGTAGCCACGACGTGACCATCATCACAGGCCATTGGGCGGCACTCGGTCTGCACATCGAAGCAAACATTCTCGCGATCGACAGTGGATGCGTGTGGGGAAGACAGCTTACGGCAGTGCGCTTGGAGGACCGCGCCGTCTATCAGGTGGAGTATGCGGATCGACGCGATTGAGCCTGAGGCTCCGGACCCGGCCTGGCCCCGCTACTCTCATCGTCCGTTTCCCTCCTATCGATTCATCCCCGGCCGGTTACCGCACCCTCGTCGCGACTCCCGAGGACATTCGTATGGGCAGGCAGAAGCACACCCGATCCTGCCGCGACCGGAACAATGGAGGGCAGCCGACGAGTATCTATACGGAATCGATCTCTACAACTACGCCTACTGGTGGGAATGTCACGAAGTCCTCGAGCGGCTGTGGCATGCCGCCGGACGAAAGACTGTACAGGGAAATTTTTTCCGGGCCCTGATTCAACTCGCCGCGGCCAATCTCAAACACTTTCTCGGCGACCGTCACGCAACAAACAATTTATTGAAAGCAGGCCTCGCGCGATTGGAGTCAATTCCTGAGTGTTATATGGGCATCGACGTCGCCAGTCTCATCGACCATCTCCGACAGCACAAGCAAGGACCTGCTCCGCTCTTACGCATGAATCGGTGAATGCGTCATGACAAGCCGCGAAACGGGACGAGCAGGAGAGGGAAGTGCAACCGACAGGCATGACCGCCCGTTTAGTGATAGGACTCGGAGTCGGAGGGAAACTTCCCCTGCTCTACTTCTTCTTTATACCGACGGAGAGCTTGCAATGCATCGGCTTTGAGGTGGGCATAGGGCTTGACGAACTTGGGAACGAACTCGTCGAACATGCCCAGCAAGTCATAGAGGACCAGCACTTGGCCATCACAGTGAGGGCCGGCGCCAATCCCGATGGTGGGAATAGCTAACTGCTCGGTGATGTCCTTGGCGAGGGACGCGGGCATCGCCTCGAGTACGACGGCGACGGCTCCGGCTGCTTCAAGCGCTTTGGCATCGGACAGGAGCACTTTTGCCTGATCTTTGCCCTTTCCCTGCACCTTGTAGCCGCCGTATTGATTGACCGATTGGGGCGTCATGCCAAGATGCCCGATTACAGGAATGCCGACCTGCGTCATCCCGGCGATTCGATCGACCATGGCAGCGCCGCCTTCGAGTTTGACCGCATGGGCGCCGGCTTGAAGCAACCGGCCTGCATTGCGGAGGGCATCCTCCTTGCTCGCCTGATAGGACATGAAGGGCATGTCGCCGATGACCAACGATTTCTGCGCGGTCCCGGCCACGAGTTTGGTGTGATACACCATGTCCTCCATCGTCACCGCAAGAGTGTTGGGCTTGCCTTGCACGACTACGCCCAACGAATCACCGACAAGGATCGCCTCAATGCCTGCCTGCTCGAGCAGGCGGGTAAAGAGTGCATCGTAGGCTGTCACGACGATCACTTTCTTTTTGTCGCGCTTGTAGCGCTGGAGATCGGGAACGGTCATCATGCGAGTTGGGCCTTCGTGATGATTTCTCCGAGCCGGTGAGTGCTCTTGATCGCCATGATATGCACGCCGTCGCAATGAGAACGGACGGCCTGAATGCTCCGAACGGCAATCTCCACACCCACATCTTCAGACTTGTCCCCCGCGGCACGTAATTCGTCGATCATCGCCTGCGGTACCGACATGCCCGGAATGTTCGCATTCATGAATTCTGCCATCTTGGCATTGCGCAACAGAAGAATTCCGGCCAGCACTTTGACCTTGAACGGACGAACAGCCTTCATGAAGGAGGCAAACTGGTCGGTGTTGTACACAGCCTGCGTTTGGAAAAATTGCGCGCCCGCCTTCACCTTTACCTCAAACTTGGCCAGCACAGGACCTACCAGCTCGGCCTCCGGTGTCACCGCAGCACCGATGGTGAAGGCTGTAGATCCGTCAAGCTTGTTTCCAACCAGATCCCGCCCGCTGTTCAAACCGTGGACAAGCCCCATCACCTGGACCGAATCAAGGTCATAGACCGGCTTCGCGTCCTTGTGGTCGCCGACCGTAGGATAGTCGCCGGTGAGACAAAGAATGTTGCGGATGCCCAGCATGTGGGCGCCTAGAAGGTCCGATTGCATCGCGATCCGGTTCCGATCCCGGCAGGTCAGCTGCATGACAGGATCATGCCCCAACTCATACAATAACCGGCACACGGGCAAGGACCCGGCTCGCATGACTGCGGCAGTGTTGTCGGTAACGTTGACGCCGTGTACGCGACCCAACAGTTGCTTGGCGTTCTCTAGTACGCCGCTGATGTTGGTCCCCTTGGGGGGGTTGTATTCGATCGTGACAGCGAACTGTCCCTGGTCGAGGACGTCTTTCAGTCTCTTCGGCTCCCGACTCATACCTTACCTCACCACCATCTTCCT
>DASTJX010000257.1:0-7222 GCA_035716265.1 Nitrospira sp. | reverse complement strand
TCCAGGAAGGCTTTATTGCGGTAAATCGCAAAGGTCTCGCCAAAATTTGCAGCAAAGACACCGGCAAGGTTCAGACCTTGTGAGAACTGTCTGTAGCTGGCTCCAAACTGAGGCCAGCGCGGGTCGGCGTGGATGGGAGCGAAGATTGTGCCGCGGGGGAGCCATTTAGCGACCGATTCAGGAATAGACGCGTGAGCAGCTTGATCTTCCTGCGATATGGTGGACGGATCCGCGCTGCGGATCTCGACCTGTCTGACTCCCGGTACCTGCTTGATGGCAGAGACAACTTTCCCTCGATCAATGGTGGTCAGAGTTTTCGTTGTCACCACCACGACGCCGTCGTGCACTTCGACTGCGGCGTCCGTGACGTTAAACTCATGTTGGAGCACTGCCGAGGCATAGCCGGCGATAAACTCGTCTGAAGCCCATGCGGGACCGGTTCCAGTGAGAGCGCACGCCAGCGCGAAAACAACCGATACCAACCCAATGTTCGCGCCCATGCCATGCTCTAACTTGATGTGTGCTCGCATCTGAATTCCCACGAGATATGCTTCGTCGCTTCAAAAGTGGGAGTTCAGT
Source organism: Nitrospira sp. (assembly GCA_035716265.1). Lineage (GTDB taxonomy): Bacteria > Nitrospirota > Nitrospiria > Nitrospirales > Nitrospiraceae > Nitrospira_C. Next base: position 6,643 of record DASTJX010000257.1, on the reverse strand, counting down.
CCGACCGTGCTCATCTGACCATTGTGATCATCACTTCTTGTCGACGACGTTCTGATCTTTGGACGCGATGTTCTCAAGCCGGATGTACCCGAGGTGCTGTCAATGAACCAATGGTTGGTCAAAGAGAATTGCAGCCGGAACGATATAATCGACCCATCGCGCTGCCATACCACTCCACCGCTGGTCATCAGGATCATTCATGTGGCCACAAAAAAGCGGACCGTCGTGGTGGCACGGTCCGCTTCTGTGTCACTGGTCTTTACTTGTTCATCTTGGCCATGCCGGTCTGGGCATCAACGTAGACCGTCTGGCTCTTGTTGTTGTGATCAATCACTTCGATCTTCCAAATGGTGCGCCCATCATCTTTGCCAAGGTCTGCCTCTGCGGCCTTACCCGGGACGGCTTTGATGGCGCTCTTGACGGCTTCCTCCAAGGGGATCTTCGCACCCGCTACGAGCTCCTTGTTGGATTCGAAAAGTGCCCAGGCCGGTCCGCCCGCAAGCACTCCTACCATGATGCTGGAAATTACGACTCCTCTTAACATAGTGACCCTCCCTCCTTTGCTGTTGAGTTACCTCACAGGTTCGCGTTCCACCTGTTCGGGCTTATTGCCTTGAAACCACGTATCCGCCCAACCTGATATATCGTCCTTCTGGGCGCCGTAGCGTTCCTGGACTTTGCCTAAAAACTTGTCGTAGTTACCTTCTATCTGGGTCAAGTCATCATCCGTAAACTTGCCCCATTGCCTTTTCAGTTCACCTTTAAACTGTCCCCATTTGCCTTTAAAAATTTCCGCATTCATGTGTTCCTCCCTTGTTTGCCCGCACGGGCGTTTCAAGACTCTCCTCGATACTAGCGTGAGCAGGCTTTCCGTAACGCTGGTCGATTCCCTGGGGTTCCTGGGAACATGCCCAAGGATGAACGACAGTGATGAACTATATTGTTATTATTGTTATTTCTGCTCGGCTGGGATTTCGGCAGTTTGCGTGTTCACCACGCTCAGGCGGTTGCGGATCGCCTTCACACCGAGGACCGTTTCTGCCAGCCGTGTTGCCTCCCGGCGTGCGAGGGGACTGCCGGCGGCTCCTTCAAGCGTCACTTCGCCTTGGTTCACGTGCACGACGATCAGACTCCCGGCTGTCAGGGGGCTGGTTTCCATTACACGTGCAATGGCCGTCTGGACCTCGACGTCGGTGGGTTTCTCAGTCGCAGGCTGCGTGAACCCATTCACGGGCAGGACCGCAGCCGCCGTTCCCCACAGGACGCCTAAGACCCAAGCACGCAGGGTGCGGCTCATGTCGTCCTCCGATTCTCATCAGCCTACGCCAGGGACATCAGGTCCCGGCACTGGGAGATCCCCGCATGGGTGGGCGAACGGGCACCGCTGTCTCGATTTGTAACAAGGCTAACGAGCGGCCTTTGAGATTGTAATGTTTGCCTTCAGAGACCAGCGGCGCATGAGCGGGTATGATCTGCTGGACCGTGTCGAGCACGAGCTGCCATTGCAGATTAATGGGGTGAGGGGGCAAGGTGAACTGAATGGGCTCGTGATGGGCATTGATTAACAAAAGAAACGTATCGTCGAAAATGGGATTCCCCAGATGGTCCTTTTCCTCGATGCGGTCTCCAGCAAGCCTCACTCCGAGACAACGGACGTACCCTTGTTTCCAATCCTCCTCCGTCATTTCGCCGCCATCCGGGCGAAACCAGGATAGGTCCTTGATGTCCGCCCCGTAAATGCCTCGCCCCTGGAAAAATTGCCGGCGCCTGAAGACGGGATGCGCCGCTCGAAGCATGATCAACCCGCTGGTAAATGTGAAGAGCGCCTGATCTTCACTCGAGATATCCCAATTGAACCAGCTCACATCGTTGTCCTGGCAATAGGCGTTATTATTTCCATTCTGAGTTCGGCCGATCTCATCGCCGCCGCAGATCATGGGAACGCCTTGCGAGAGCAATAAGGTGGCCAGCATGTTACGCTGCTGTCTAGCCCGCAACTCACGGATGGCCGGATCGTCCGTCGGACCCTCGACTCCGCAGTTCCAGCTCTGATTATCGTCCGATCCGTCCTTGTTATCTTCCTTATTCGCTTCATTGTGCTTGTGATCGTACGAGACCAGGTCACGCAACGTAAACCCGTCATGAGCGACGACAAAGTTGATACTCGCAAACGGACGCCGTCCGCTGCCTTCATAGAGGTCGCTGCTGCCTGACAGGCGATAAGCCAACTCACTCGCTTGGCCGCCGTCGCCCTTCCAATAGCGCCGGATGGTATCCCGATATTTGCCGTTCCATTCTGCCCAGCCGGCGGGAAAATTTCCCACCTGGTATCCGCCTTCACCAATGTCCCACGGTTCGGCGATAAGCTTGAGCTGCGAGAGCACCGGGTCTTGTTGAATGATGTCCAAGAAGCCGCCGAGTCGGTCGACATCGTGGAGCTCACGGGCGAGAGCCGAAGCGAGATCGAAACGAAATCCGTCGACGTGCATCTCGAGCGCCCAGTACCGCAAGCTGTCCATAATGAGCTGAAGCGTGCGTTGATGGCGAACGTTGAGCGTATTACCGGTGCCCGTGTAGTCGACGTAGTAGCGCGGTTGATCCGGCACGAGACGGTAGTAGGCGGCGTTATCAATGCCTCGAAACGACAAGGTGGGCCCCAGGTGATTCCCTTCAGCGGTATGGTTGTACACCACGTCGAGAATCACCTCGATGCCCGCGCTGTGCAACGTCTTGACCATGGTTTTGAATTGATTGACCGCGTGCTCCGGATGGGCTGCATAGCGCAACTCCGGCGCAAAGAAGCCGATGGTGTTATAGCCCCAATAGTTGGTCAGGCCATTGTCAATCAAATGCTTGTCCGCGACGAAGGCATGCACAGGCAATAGTTCAATGGCGGTCACGCCGAGACGTTGGAGATATTCGATCACCGGACGCGTCGCCAATCCGGCGTAGGTGCCGCGGAGTGCCTCGTGAATCAGCGGGTGTTTAACCGTGAATCCCCGCACGTGCATTTCGTAAATAACTGTCTCGCTCCATGGACGTCTCAGAGGCCTGTCGTCTCCCCAGGTGAATGCCTGCTCGATCACCACTGACTTGGGCACCAGCGAGGCATTGTTCCGCTCATCGAAAGAGAGGTCGGCGTCCGGGGCTCCGATACTGTAGCCAAACATCGAATCAGACCACCGCAGTGACCCGTGCAAGGCTTTCGCATAAGGATCGATCAGCAACTTGTTCGCGTTAAAGCGGTGGCCGGCTTGCGGTTCATACGGACCGTTAACCCGATAGCCGTAAAGTTGCCCAGGCCGAACTTCGGGAAGAAATACATGCCATATCTGATTGGTGCGCTCCTCTATCCGGATGTTATGACTTTCTTTTTCCTGATCCGGGCGGTCGAACAAACAGAGTTCCACTCCGGTCGCGTTTTCCGAGAACAGGGCGAAATTGACACCTTCACCGTCCCACGTCGCGCCTAAAGGATACGGATGCCCCGGACGAGTAGTGACACGCGGCATAGCACACTCCTTCTCTTACATTCTTTACATGAGAGACACAGGCTCACAAGGACCGATACTCATCCTCATCATTGTCAATCTGATCGAGTCATGTTTTTGCAAGGAGACTGGCGAGATCTTCCGCATGCTCCTCTTCCTTGGCAGTCACTTCTTCCAGCAGCCGGCGCGTAGTGGGATCATCGCCGCCGATATATTCGATCATCTGACGATAACTATCGATCGCAATCCGTTCGGCAACCAGATCTTCTCGAATCATGTCCTCCAGGGATGTCCCCTCGGCATATTGCGAGTGACTACGATCGAGCAGGCCTTCAGGGGATAAATTCGGCTCACCCCCCAGCTGTACAATCCGCTCGGCGAGAGCATCCGCATGGGCTTGTTCTTCTTCGGCATGTTCGAGGAATTCGCTTTTGACACTTTCTGAACTGAGACCTTTTGCCATGAAATAGTGGCGCTTGTATCGAAGCGTACAGACAATCTCCGTCGCGAGCGCATCGTTGAGCAGCCGGAGCACCACAGGCGCTTTGGCTTTATAACCTGGCGTCATCGCTCCGTTCTCGATTTGGCGGCGTGCCCTGTCACGAATGGTTTTGACGTCGAGCACGAATTGTTGCTCTTGCATGGCATCCTCCTTGTGGTCAACGGGTTCGAGCGTTGTTGAGCGTTCTTGGGTGAGTTGGGGAGAGGAGGGGACGCACAGCACAGACCCAGCCTACCTTGTTCTGCGGTGCCGCGGTGTGTTGTGGGCCTGGCCGGCACCAGTGTTCGCTAAGTGACGGAATGCTGGTCCAGGGTGGGGGAAGCGCTACCGACACGCTCCCAACCGGGATCCACGTGATATCGATCTTTCCCAGCGTAAAGCCGAGTGGGGCCTTGCGGCACTCGGAGCACCCCTAGGGTTTCTCGCTTATTCCTAGGGGATGGCCCAGTACACCCGTTTCTTCACCTGAGGTAAAAGAAAATCAACGGTTTATTTGCTTGAACCGATGGGTTGATTTGTACCATGATAGGGGACGGGGGAGTTTCCACTAACCGGACGACCAGAAATGTCTTTACACACCCATACCGCAAAAGTGCTCCTTGTCGATGATCACCCCCTCGTTCTCGAGAGTATCCGCCAGCTTCTCGATTCAACGTTCACCATAGTCGGGATGGTTCAGGACTCCGGCGAAATCATCAGCCGCGCATTAGAACATCGTCCGGATGTGATTTTGTTGGACGCTTGCATGCCCGGACTCAGCGGGTTCGCGGCCACCAAGCAGCTGAAGAAACTGCTTCCGTCGGTGAAGATCATCCTGGTGACCATGCTCACAGAAGCCATTTCGATCAGCGAGGCCTTCCGGGCCGGTGCCAGCGGGTACGTATTGAAGCAGTCCGCGTCCGATGAGCTGCATGCAGCCATCGAGAGCGTACTGGCGAACAAACGCTTTCTATCGAAAAAGATTGATCCGGAGGTTCGGGAAGCCGTCGAACACGAATGGTTTAGACCGGAAGGTTACTCCAGCGATTTGACCGGGCGTCAACGAGAAATCTTAGTGCTACTGGCGGAAGGGCGGTCGACGAGGCATATTGCGCAACAATTGAATATTTCCATGAAGACCGTGGAATTCCACAAAGCGAACATCACTAGAAAACTCGGCGTTCATACGACTTCGGATTTAATCAAGTTTGCCCTGGCCCAAGGGATTACCACACTGCAGTTCTAACCATCCCTTCGTTCCTTCAGCGCTTATCTTCACATTCAGGCTACTTATCTTCACATCCTCAGGCTAATCAATCAGTGAATAGAGGTTAAGCCTGCTGCGATCGCGTATTTCGTCAGCTCCGCCGCCGTTCGCAGGCGCAGTTCCTTCATGATTCGTGTTTTGTGGAACTCTACGGTTTTCACGGATACGTTGAGGATGGAGGCAATCTCTTTGGTCGCCTTGCCCTCCGCCACCAGCTGAAGTACTTCCCGCTGGCGGGCGCTTAGCGTTTGTGCGAATCCTACCTTCACTTCTCCAGGAGCGCCGGTTGGAGAGGGGTTGACCGCCTGATCAACCAAACTCTGCGCGACCATGGGAGACACGAATGTGCGTCCCTTGACTACTTCACGGATCGCCTGCACCAACTCAGAACCGACCGATTGCTTCAGGACGTAGCCCGATACTCCGACACGGAACGCTTGCGTTACGAAATTCGGCTCAGAGTGCATGGTGAGCACAATGATCTTGAGATTAGGGTTATTTTTCTTCAGCTGCTGGGACGCATCGAGGCCGTTTAACAAAGGCAAGGAGATGTCGACCACAACGATGTCAGGCTGGAGTTTCGCTGCCGCGGTTACGAGCGAGCGGCCGTCGGCGACGATGCCGACAAGCTCGTACTCCGGTTCGAGTAGTTTTTGAATACCTTCCGCAACGAGCACATGGTCATCAGCCAGGAGTATCCGATATGTGTCAGACATAGGGTGTACCCTCGAATAGAGTGTGGGGGACGCTAGTGCCTGTTCGTGTATGAAAGAAGTGTACCTGGACGGGTACTATTCCCTCAAGGGTATGCACGAGGGGAGTAATCTAGGGGTTTTCCGAGGATGGAACCATGTTTCATGTAGGGAGGAACGGTCAGTGCCCGTTGTGGTTTGAGGCACCGGCTTGTTGCGCTTGAAGAATCTGCTCTTCCTCGTCGTCAATCGCAATGGTAGACCGGCTTGAAATCCTTTTCAGTAGGCGGGCTCCGAACGGTTGTCTGTGAGTCACTTGCCATCGTCTAAGCACATTTTCGTGCATGGCAAGCTTCTCGTGGACGGTCTCAGACGCACGGCACTGGCTGCGAGAGGGGCTAAAGCATTATCACGGGGAATCGGTTCTTTCATGACCTGCCGGTGATTACGAATCAACGTCGATGCTGATTATGCGCAGGATTCACCACTCAGCTCTCTGTATCTGGTCTCCATAGGATTTCTTTTTCTGCACGGTCTCTTTCTTGTCTCGGCAAGGGTGATCCCCCGGCAGGAAGTTGTAGCTTCGGACAATCTGTCTTTTTCACGCAGGTTACCGGACAGCTTGTCCGAACTTTCATGTCTTGCTCTGGCAGCATCCCTTGAAATCCTCAAGGTTACCCCTCAAGCCGTGCGGTGCGGTTCTTGCTGATGC
>DASTJX010000256.1:0-3197 GCA_035716265.1 Nitrospira sp. | reverse complement strand
AAATGCTCTGCTTGGCGCCGCGCTCCAGGAGGCGGCGGGACCCCACGGCACCGATGACCGCCCCGGTCGTATCGGCGATCCAATCCGCAAAACTGGACTCGCGGAGGGGCACGTAAGCTTGATGGAACTCATCGGTTAGGCCATACAGGGACGTCGAAACGACCGCGAGCATGACGGCATACTCTCCGGCTTGCGGTCCTGCGGCCCAACGAAATGCCCGATAGCAGAGCACCGCCAGCACCGCATACTCGATCCCATGCAACAGCTTGTCGCCCAGCTGTTCAAAGAGGAAGTTGGGCAACCGCTCCTCGGGATGGGACAACGATGAGAGGTAAAAGATCAACGTGATGTACGCGAACACCGGGAACCAGTATCGCAGCCATTGCGCTGCCGGGCTCTGAATGCTCTCCGCACCGCTCTTTTCCATTTTGCTCCGTTGATTGCCACCTCCTTATCCCTATGACATACTCTGTGTTACTCCACAATATTCTTTACATACCTTGCCTATGAAAACCGTCCGAGTCTGTTTTCTCTGGCATATGCACCAGCCCTACTACACCGACCCGGTGAGCGGGTCTGTCAGCATGCCCTGGGTCCGCCTCCATGCCGCGAAGGCATACTTTGACATGGCGTATTTGATTGATAGGTTTCCCCGGGTGCACGCCACGTTCAATTTTACGCCTTCCTTACTGGTTCAATTACAAGAAATCGGGGACGGCACTGTTCAGGATCTGTTCTGGGAACGTACGCAGCGGCAGGCCGCCCGCTTGAGCAATGAGGACCAGGCATTCCTCGTCAAGCACTTCTTCTCGATCAATTGGACCACGATGATCCGACCGTACCCCCGCTATGACGAGCTGTTGACCAAGCGTGGGTTTGACATTGACGGTCAGGATCTCCACCGGCTTGCCCGCCAGTTCACGACGCAGGACTTCCTGGATTTGCAAGTATGGTTCAACTTGGCCTGGTTCGGTTATGGCGCCGTCGCCCGCTATCCACGACTCGCCGCATTACGATCCAAGAATCGGGGCTATACCGAAGAAGACAAACATGAAGTGTTGGCGTTACAGCGCAGGACGGTTCAGGACATTGTGCCGATGTACCGGAGGTTGGCCGACCGCGGGCAGATCGAGTTGACGACGACACCGTTCTATCATCCGATTCTCCCACTGCTCATGGACACCGACCACACGCGCCGGGCCAGACCGGATCTTCCGCTGCCTTCGCGATTGCGAGCGCCGGACGATGCCGAGGCACAGCTGCGCCTGGCTGTCGAGTACCATCAGAGTGTGTTCGGCAGGCCGCCAGCGGGACTCTGGCCCTCGGAAGGGTCTGTCTGCCCCGAATTGATTCCGCTCCTTCGCCGTGTCGGCCTCCGTTGGCTCGCCACCGACGAAGGCATCCTGGCCCGGTCACTCGAAGCCTCGGACGTACCCTGGCACCGGTCGACCCAGCTGTATCGGCCTTACCGCGTAGGACCGAACGGGGAAGAGGCGACGATCATATTCCGGGACCGTGACCTGTCCGACGGCTTTGGCTTTCTTTACCATAAGACGACACCCGACGCGGCTGCACAGGATGTCCTACGTCGCATCAAGCAGATCGCGCTCGACACGCCCCAGGACAACGTTCTGCTTCCCATCATCTTAGATGGCGAAAATCCATGGGAGCATTATCAGGAAGGGGGCGAGCAGTTCCTCTCACATCTCTATCAGGCCCTTTCCGATGGTGCGCTCAACGAAGGAGACTCGATGTGTGTGGCCACTGCCACCGTGTCTAACGCGCTCGAGGCCACGCCGGATAGGCCGCATCTCGCTCACCTGCATTCGGGCTCATGGATCAATCAGGATTTTAAAATCTGGATCGGCCACGCCGAAGACAACCGGGGATGGGACCTCCTGAACCACACACGCTCGCGCCTTCTCGAAATCAGTTCCACTTTGCCGTCGGATCGTGCCAGAGCGGCCTGGCAAGAGCTCTACGCCGCCGAAGGCAGCGACTGGTTTTGGTGGTACGGCGACGATTTCGAGACGACGTATAAGGAAGAGTTCGATCGGCTTTTTCGCACACATATTCGCAACGTCTGGACGCTGGCCGGCCTGACGCCACCAGATCTGCTCAATCAGCCGCTGTGCGAAGTCCGGCGGTTCGAGTGCCGCGACCAGGTCACGATGCCTCTGGCAATCTTACATCCCAGACTGGATGGATTGGTGACAGATTTCTTCGAATGGCGTGGCGCTGGGACGATTAACCCGAATCCACCGCTGGGCGCAATGTGGAAGGCGGAGGGGCTGTTTACCGCCATTTTTTTTGTCTGCGACTTGGAGCACCTCTATCTGCGGCTCGATCCGAACGAGACGTTCAAGAGTCGAAAGAGCGATCTCCGTCTTGAATGTGTACTGCAGGCTCCTCGCGGCACGTTTCGCCTCATAGTCTCCCCTGCCTCCCCGGATCGCTATCGATTGGTCCAACGACGTGATGACGGCAGCTGGGAGGACATCGTTTCTTGCGAACTGATCGGCTGGAACCAGGTGTTGGAACTGGCTCTCCCGTTCAAAGAGATTCAGGTTGGAGAGAGCGAACGCGTACAGATGAGCCTCCTCGTGTATGAGCACGAGTTGGAGATCGCCCGCTATCCGCGACATCACCCAGCGATCCTGACGGTGCCCGGACCGGAGTTCGGAGCCACAGTGTGGAGAGTATGAACATTCCTCGTTAACGTAATGGTGCACCATGCCTGACTTACGGCGCGATCCCATTGTCGGTCGCTGGGTCATCATTTCGACGGACCGAAACGGCCGTCCGCATGACTTTGCGCAGATGCAGCAGGTCCGGCCGATCTCCACTGCGCTGTGCCCGTTTTGTCCGGGGCAGGAACGGCTGACTCCAAAAGAGATCATGGCCTACCGGCCTGAACCCGCCGAAGCCAACGCTCCCAATTGGTCCGTTCGGGTGGTGCCCAACAAATTTCCTGCATTACAGGTCGAAGGCGATTTAGGCCGCGAAGGCATGGGACTCTACGATCGGATGAATGGCGTCGGCGCCCATGAAGTCATTATCGAGGCGCCCGGGCATAAAGACAGTCTTGCCGATATGCCGAGCAAGCGGCTGGAAGACGTGCTCTGGGCTTTTCGTGACCGGATTATCGATCTCAAGAAGGATGTCCGCCTGCGGTACATTTTGATATTCAAGAACCA
>DASTJX010000255.1:0-6143 GCA_035716265.1 Nitrospira sp. | reverse complement strand
CTTTGGGAATGGAGAGTTGTTTGACGTGATGCGCAAGACTAATCATGAGCGGCCATGAAGGCCGACCGCCATAGACGAGCTCGAGTTCTTCTCTCCAACGGCGAAGTTCTTCCTTGGGGTTGCTTCCGGCCGGCGGCTCATCGACGGCGCTGTCCACCGCTTTGCAAAAGGCGTACACCGTGTACATCGCATTCCGCCGGGTTTTTGGCAGGAAGAGAAAGGAGTAATAGAAGTTGCTTCCGCTCTTCTTCGTGAGATCAGTACAAAACGCTTGCGCTTCTGTTGTCGTCATCGTCATCGGGATGAACCTATGACATCGAGCGATCCGCTCACGTCACGCACCATGGGGGCATTGCAGCCGGCGGCTACGGCACCCGAAAAAATGTCACCCAGTAACTCGACCCCGTCGACGAGGCGGGGACCCGGTCGGCTGAAATACGAGCTGGCATCCACGACGTAGGTTTTTGACCATCTGCTGAATGCTTGTGACCAGTCATGATCGGTCCGGCAGTGGTGCCGGAGCTCCGCGATCGTGCGCTCGATCGAGAATCCGCAAGGCATGAGGACGACGATCTGCGGATCGGCGGCGTGAACCTCCTCCCAGGAGACCTGTCTGGAGGGCTGACCTGGACAGCCTAGGGCGTCCTGGCCTCCGGCTATTTCCACCATCTCAGGTACCCAATGACCGCCGATGTACAAGGGGTCGAACCATTCAAGACACAGGACCCGCGGCCGGGGCCGGCTGCAGTACTTGCCTTCAACCGTCCTCACCCTCCTGGACAGGGATTCGGCGAGGACACGTCCTCTGACCGGGTCGCCCAATGCCTGGCCAATCCGTTCGACATCATGAATGACCGCCTGAAGTGACCGCGGATTGAGGGTGAGGACTTGTGGTCGTGATGGAAGCGTGGCAATGACCTGATCGAGTTGATACGCAGTGACGGCGCAGACATGACAGACGTCTTGGGTCAGGATGACGTCCGGCCGTGCATCGACCAGGGCGTGCCTGTTCAACTCATACAACTTCTGACCCGACGACGCCAGTGCTCGGACCTGGCGGTCGATGGCGACGCTGTCCAGGGCGGCGGAATCGACGGTGGGTCGGACTACGACCGGCGCGTGCCGAATCGTTTCCGGATAGTCGCACTCATGGCTGATGCCGACGAGATCATGTGACAAGCCCAGCAACGCCACGACTTCCGTCGCACCTGGGACAAGCGAGCATACTCTCATGTCAGGTATACCGTCAGGGTGTCTGCCACAGACGACTACGCAGGTCCGTCAAATCCGTCTCTTGCAAGCTTGGAGTGATGGCATGGGCCTCGTGCAAGTCTTGGACGGTGTGCGTATTTGCCACGGCAAGGACCTTCATGCCGGCAGCTTTTGCACCACGCACACCCGGGAGCGAATCCTCAATCACGAGGCAGGATGCGGGAGTCAGGCCCTGTTCCCGCTGTTGCAGTCCCTTCAACGCTAACAGAAACGGCTGAGGATCGGGCTTGCCCCGCAGCACATCTTCTGCGCTGATAATGTGCAGGAATTCTTTCCGGAGTCCTGCAGCGTCGAGAATATATTCAATTTCATGCCGCAGGGCTCCGGATGCGATAGCTAATGGATAGAGCTGTGCCGCCTCACGTACGAATTCCGGAACGCCGGCATAGATGACCTGATGCCGCTTGACGGACTCCAGATAGGATGCGGCTTTCCTCTTCATCAGTTGCGTGATGGTGGCGGAGTCGGTGGGGCGATGATGTGCCGTCAGGGCGGCGACAAAGCACCCGTGGTCATCGTACCCGAGGTAGTCGGCATAGTAGTCGGCTTCCGTCAGGTCAATGCCGATTTCCTTCAGGGTTTGGTGCAGTCCCGCAAAGTGCAACGGCTCGGTGTCGGCAATGACGCCGTCGAAATCAAAAATGAGTGCCCGGAGTGTCGACATAGGATGGGAGAATCGTGCTGGAGGTGTTCGCGCGAATTATAGCACAGGGGCATCGAAAGAAAGGGCGAAGAATCCTTTCGTCCTCATTCATCACCTGGAACTGTACGTGCTAGAACTTCAGACGTAAGCGCTTCTCGGCAATCCACCCTTTGACGCCGTCGTCCGTACGAACGGAGTAGACCCATCCGGTCGGCTGCAGGTCTCCATCAAGGATACTCAAGGTCACGCCAGGACGGACAACAGGACCGGGTTTATCACCAGCCGGATCCAGTGACAGCGGAATCGTTTCAGCAGGGATCGTCGGGTTTCCGATCGCGGTGACTTTTTGTCCCTCGGCAAACATGGGAGAGGAGACGACGGTGCCGGCGGGTGGCGTAGGAGCCGGTGTCGCCGACGGAGGAGATGCAGGTTGACCTTGCGGAGCAGCGCTCGACGGAGCCGCTGGGGTTGCTGGTGCAGGCATCCCTTCCGATGCGCCGGGGGGTGCCGCAGGTGACGTAGCGGTGGGGGCCGGTGGCGAAGCCGCTGGCGGCATGGGCCGTGGACGACTCGCAACTGGAGCGGGTTCTGGAGTGCCATTCCCCGTCAATGGAGCGAGCCAGTCGGCAAGCTGTTCCGGTTCCATCGCGAGGTAGGCGATCCCTCCGACCAACAGAAGCAGAAATATCCAGAGCATCGGCCTGCCGCCGCCTGACTTTTTCCCGGGCTTCATGGGAGAAGTTGGCCTGGTGGCGGTGGTCTGATCCAGTTCTTCTTCCGTAAACTCCAAATCTGGCTCCGGTTGACGCGCGAACAGGAGGGACCATTGGAGCGGATTGCCGACCACTGTCAGGCTCCCTGCGAGCTCTGCCATCACACACCTCCAGACTCAGCGACGAACGATGCGGACTGATGCGAAATATTTGAAGAAATACTTATCACCATCACTCCGCAGAGTCAATTTGACGATGGATTACTACCCCGTCTTGGTCAGCACGGCTGTGCTGGCGAACAAGAAAGAACCTGGGCTTCCCGACTTCCGCTGCGAAAGACCGTCAAGCCTTTGCACTTGAGCTCATAGGCCAACAGGAACGCGTCGGCTACATCAGACTCGGTTGCCGTTGATGGAAGGTTAATGGTCTTCGAGACGCCGCTGTCGCTCGAGCGTTGAAAAGCTGCCTGCATGCGAACGTGCTGTCTCGGGACCACATCATGAGCCGTGACGAAGAGCCGGCGGATGTCTTTTGGAATACGCGTGACATGCTGAATGGAAGGGCCGTCGAGTTCGGTCAGGATGCGATCGAGCTCGAGGCCATGGGCCCTGATCATGCGCGCAAAAGCCGGATGCACCATCGTCAGTTCGAGGCCATCCATTGCCCGGCGAATCACGCGCACCCCGTAGAGCGGTTCGATGCCCGCTGAACATCCTGCGATCAAACTGATCGTGCCGGTTGGTGCAATCGTCGTGACGGTTGCGTTGCGTCGCCGCTCATGGCTGCTCTGCAGGCGGCTGCCGCGATGCGCGGGAAACACGCCTCGTTGAATGCCGAGTCTATGAGATGCCTGGTGGGCTTGATCCCTGACGAACGACATCAGCGACGTCGCTTGCTGGATCGCGGTCTCGCTGTCATAAGGAATGTTCAAGGCGATGAGGAGATCGGCAAACCCCATGATCCCGAGTCCGATCTTTCTCGTGCGGAGCGTCGCGATTTCAATTTCCTTGAGCGGGTAATGGTTCCGGTCGATGACATTGTCCAGGAAACGGACGGCCAGCCCGATGGCTGTCGCCAGCCGTTCATAATCGATGACGGGGCCTGGGCGTCCAGCCCGGACGAACTTGGACACATTGATCGAACCCAGGGTGCAGGATTCATAGGCCAGGAGTGGTTGCTCGCCGCAGGGATTGGTGGCCTCGATGTCGCCCAGCCGGGGCGTTGGATTACCGGCATTGATGTGGTCCAAGAAAATGACGCCCGGCTCTCCCGTCGCCCAGGCTGCCTGAACCAGCCGCTCGAACACCATCCTTGCGGGCAATCGCTTGGCTGGTTTCCTGGTCCGCGGATTAATGAGCGGGTAGTGTCGATTCCGCGCAAGAGCGCGCATGAAGTCCGGCGTGATGCCAACGGACAAATTGAAGTTGTTCATTGCAGACGGATCTTGCTTCAACGCGATGAATTCCACAATATCCGGGTGATCGACCCGCAGAATGCCCATGTTCGCGCCGCGCCGGGTGCCGCCCTGTTTGATGACGTCCGTTGCCATATTGAAGATGCGCATGAATGACACCGGTCCCGAGGCGATACCCTGGGTCGAGGAAACCAGGTCGTCTTGCGGCCGTAGGCGGCTGAAGGAGAAACCGGTGCCGCCGCCCGATTGATGGATCAACGCTTGCTGTTTCACCGCCTCCAGAATCGAACTCAAGGAGTCCTCGACAGGCAGAACGAAGCAGGCCGCCAATTGCTGCAGAGGCCGTCCGGCATTCATGAGCGTCGGCGAATTGGGAAGGAATTCCAGCCGGGCCATGGATTCATAAAATTGGCGCGCCCCATGCGGGAGTCTGGTCGACCCCGCATAGAGCTGCTCAGCCTGGGCGATGTCTGTGGCAATGCGCCAGAACATCTCAGGAACGGTCTCCGTGACCGTGCCGTGCTCATTCTTTGTCAAATAACGTCCACGAAGCACGAGCTTCGCTTCCGGGGACAGCCTGGGAACAGGCGACTTCGGCGGCGCGGATGATCGGAGAGCCGGCAAGGAGCGCATGCAATATTATAGTCGCCGCTGCCCCGGTTTGACGATATGCGCCGCCCGATGCGGGGGGTTGCATCTTCAGGGTGCCCGGACGCAGAATGCCCACCGGTTACCCCGCCATGCGATCGTACCGCGAAGAACTCTGGTTCGAAACCAAGACCCGGCGCGCCTATATCAACATCACGCCGCAAGTCGAATCGGTCGTCCAGAACAGCGGTGTGCAGGAAGGTCTCGTACTGGTCAACGCCATGCACATTACCGCGAGCGTCTACATCAACGATGACGAGCAAGGCCTGCTTGCAGATTACGACCGCTTTTTGGAGCGCATCGCGCCCCATGATGACGTGTATCGCCACAATGAGACGGGTGAGGACAACGGCGATGCTCACATCAAACGGCAGGTGATGGGACGGGAAGTGGTCGTTGCCATCACGAACGGCCGGTTGGATTTTGGTCCATGGGAACAAATTTTTTACGGTGAATTCGACGGCCGGCGTCGCAAACGGGTGCTGGTGAAAGTCATCGGAGACTGACATGCGGGGCGCAATTTGAGGCTCGGTGTAAATGCAGTTGAGCGCTTGCTCCCTGATGGAAAGTTTGGCAACATGGAGGTCAACACCTGTTCGTGAGTGCTGGAGCATCGCATGCAAAGTTGGTCTCGTCCCGATCCCCTGACCAGAGATCTGATCCATCTCATCAACGCGCGCAGGCACGATCACGGCGACACGGATGCCGCCATTGATACCTTGCAGGCCTTTCTCGAGCAAGGCCGTGAGGATGACCTGCTGACGGTGTTGGCTGCGCTCGATGAAGATATGGCCGAATGGCTCTTTGATCTCCTCGCTGAAGCGTCCTGTTCCATCATGCTCGACGGACCGGCTGACGAAAAGCTGTCCTACGCGGTGATGGCAGCGCTGGAGCTTCCGCTCCAGGCCAATCTCACCCATCCGTTGAAGCTCAAGATCGATCCGGTCGCAACGGCCGAAGTGCTCCATCGGCATTTGCGGCTGTCCTCAGGAACAGTCGTTCGCGTTGAACCGCGTTTATTGACCGATGCCACCCTTGAAGCCTTGAGCCTGCAAATCTTGAATGAGCATCTCAGCACGGTGGCGGAATCGCAGCGCGGGCGTTCCATTGCGGCACGGCTCTATCCCCCCGTCGAAAACACCGCCTTTCTCTTTTTCGAGCTGATCGGTGTGCCGGATGCCGGCTTACCTGATTCCCTTGAAGATCCTCATCGTCGTGCGCTCCTGGAGGGATTGGTCGAGCAATGTCCTGAACTGGCGCTCGCTCCCGATACCATCGAGGCGCCGGTGTACGCAGCCTATGCCATGTTCGATGCGCAAAATGCCGTCCGGCTTCATCACCTCGCCGACGAAACAGCGGCAGTCTGGCGCGACCTTGATCCGCTCGTCCGTGCGAGAACGATCGTTCACTTGCATACACAATGCGGGAACGGGGTCTATATGCCGGTCTGGAC
>DASTJX010000254.1:0-26940 GCA_035716265.1 Nitrospira sp. | reverse complement strand
GGAGAAAATCTTGGTGCACCGGAATGCGATAGGTTCCCTCCTGCGTGGCGAAGTTGACCCGGACGTAGCCTTCCACGTCTTCCCTCGTGGGGGCGGATTTAATATCGAGTAAGTTCAGCATGAATTCAGCGACGGCGTATGCCTTCTCCAAATCTGGTGTCTCGACGTGCGCGGGGTCCAGCGTTGTCACGACGTCATAACGGTCTCCGTGCTTATCCCGAAACGCCTCTGCGACCCGGCTCAATTCAAACCGATGGCCAAAAAAGTGACGCACCATGTGCATGCACCCGCTCTCGCAATGCTGCAGCACCACGATGGTGACACCCGTTGGCGCCATCCAGGATACGAGACGTTCTAGGTGCATTAACCACTCCTCCGCAGGAATGTAATAGAACGTATGGGAGCAGAGTACCAGATCGCCCTGCGCAGCCGGTTGAGCCGACAGGATCGGCAAGCCAAGCGCCTCAACCGACGGCAGGCTTTGTTGCAGCTGGTTCAGCAGATAGACGTTTGGCTCGATGGCGATGGTGCGCGTAAAGACATCGGCAAACGCCTTGGTGAGTTCTCCATTGCCTGCCCCTGCGTCGATGAAGACTGTGCGTGCCGGTAATCTATCGACCACCTCTTGCAGCCAACGCCTGGCGTTTCGTTTTTGGTCGGTGTGATCAAGGAATATTTGAAAGGCCTGCTTATAGGCTTCTCCTTGAGAGTCAAATATGCGGATGCGTTCTTGCCGCATGCGGCACGCCCCTAACATCAGATTTTGGCAATGGCGCGGCTACTATACGCCATTTTGTTTCGCTTGTCCGTCACCTCATCTTTGCTTCAGGGGGAGCAAGGAGCCGGTCACTCTTCATCAGAAGTAAGAGGTGCAATGGGCTGGACCGTGCTTACGCAGGTGGTGTACAGTCCATCGCCATTCTATAGAATCGAACGAGCAGGAGTGTAATCATGGCGGCCTTGGACGAACTTGCCCGGTCCTTTCACGAGACCCACTCGTTCAAATGGGACAAAGAAAAAGGATTCACGCTCGCATCCGGCTACATCAGTCCGTTTTATGTGGACTGCCGTGCCTTGATGGCGCATCCGTCGGCACGTCGGCTGGTGGGCCAACTCGCACATGAGGCCCTGACTGGAGTGAAGATCGATTGCCTGGGAGGGCTTGAGATCGGCGCCATAGCTATCGCGACCACGATCTCGGATTATGCCTATGCAGCATGTGCAGGGAGAGAATGGCGAACGTTCGTGGTCCGCAAGCAGGCAAAGGATCATGGCCTTGGAAAAATGATCGAAGGCGCCGTCAGGCCTGGCGATCGCGCCCTCATCGTCGATGATGTGTTAACCAGCGGCGGTTCGCTGCTGAAAGCGATCACCGCAGCAAGGGAGGCGGGGCTAACGGTTACGAGTGCGCTGGTGATCGTGGATCGGAAAGAGCAGGATGGGCGGGCCAAGGTGGAGCAATGCGGCGTCAAGGTCACCAGTTTGCTGACGATCGACGATTTGATCGCTCAACAAAGCCCAAGGAGGTGAGCACGTGCCACTACTTGCAGCGAAACTCGATGCCCCATCGACGCTCTCTGACAATCTCCTGCCCTCCCTCACCTCCGACGACGCGCGCTCGTCCTCTCGCTTCTCCTTCACGCACAATCAGATAGCCTCCACCACACGTGTCTTTTATCAGCAGAAGCGCATCTTTGCGAAATGACGACAGCATATGGCCCTGCTCGCCTTTGAAGGGATAGGTCACGACGCCACCGTCTTCGTTGGCTTGGGCTAGTTTTGCCCCCTCCGCGCATCCGGCTGCGAACAGCGCAAGGCCACATACGAGACTTGACCAGGTCTTCATTCGGCTCCTATGATAATCATCATCACAATTGCTCTTCAGACACGCTGCATGTAGGAGGTCACCATGATTCGTCGAATTGCCATGGCGGTACTCGGTCTGTTGTTGGTCACCGGCCTGACGACGACGGTCACCGCCCACCATTCGTATTTACTGTCGGTTCAACAATTGCGCGCGACCCTGACCAAAGCGCCGTCGATGACACAAAAGGGCTTCGTGCTGATCGACGTCCGTTCACCAGAGGAGCATGCCGGCGGATTTATTCCCGGCACTGATCTCAACATTGACTTCCGCGAGATCAAGACTCGCCATCGCGAAATCGGCGTGCCGCTGGATGAGCACGTCGTGGTGTACTGTCAGTCCGGTCACCGAAGTAACATCGCGGCAGAAACCCTGGCGGACCTTGGCTATACCCACGCATATAACGTCCGGGGCAGCATGAATGCCTGGGTCGAGGCCGGGTATCCGGTTACTCGGTAGTAGAACACAACCCCCTTCATCGAGACCTCAGGGTCGTACGCTCTGGTGACGAGGGCTGATCCCGATCACGGCCGGCAGGCCGACATGTCCCGTGGGTCCGGAGTTCACCAGCGTCATCCACTCGTGAGTTCCTGTCGTCTTCTGTACGGCTTGGCGAAGGGCGGGACTGATCGTCAGGTCCGAAGAAGAACCTCCATCCATGGCCATCGCTTGATGGATGTTCGGGTACGCGTCACGTAGGCATTGTCCGATCGCATGAAGGGAGGTCATCTCTGTCGTCTTCATGATGAGAATATGCCCATTGCGCAGTTCTCCAACAATGGTTTGCTGCGAGATTTTGCCTGTGTGATTCACTCGTACCTTCCCCGTTCGGTCCAGAAGCATGAGCGACTGGGCCGCCTCCCCGTACGCCGGCCGCTGCTCATCGAACGAATCGATCGACAAGTCCAAGATGCCTGCCCTCGATGGACCGCCCGCCGTCGGTTCCGCGACAAACAGTCCCATCCATGACGCATGGCGCTTGCCTCCCATCGGCTTGCCCTTTCCATACAAGAGCCCGAGATACGAAAAGTTCTCGCGGAAGAGGCCCGCATTGAAGACCAAATCATGACCGGTCCTTCGCTGCCACTCGAGAATATCCGGCGGTTCGGAGACAGGTTCGTTCCGAAAATAGTGGACGGAGACCCGATAGCGAAGGGGATCGATCTCCGAAACCAGCAGCGGCGGCACGTCAGGACATGACGTCAACGGATTCCAGACGCCGATGGCCAATCCTTCCGATGGGCGGTCCCATGCAATGGTCTGAGCCCAGGCGGGCTCCAGTGCGAAACCTGACAAACAGAGGACGGCAAGCAGCAGTGCGCGGACGCGGAGACTGTCATCAAGTAGTTTCATGCGCTTTAACGGAGTATAGGGATGGTCGGATTCAGCGTCAAACCCAGATGGCGGTTATTTAGAGCCGGAGGCTCGGTTGCCAGTTGGTTGCGAGGCGTTGCTCGAAGCGGCATCAAGAACTTTTCTCACCGTGCGCGCCAAGAGTTCCGGCGTAAAAGGCTTTTGCAGGAACCCCCTGGTGCCTTGCTCGTGACCGGTCAGGATGCCGACGTCGTCGGTAAAGCCTGACATGAAGAGCACGCAGAGATCCGGTTTGACGGTCGTCAGGTGTTGCGCGAGTTCCCTTCCGCCCATTCCGGGCATCACCATATCGGTGAGCAGCAGATGCAGGTTTGCCAATTCCTGCGATGCCAGCAGGCTGGCTTCGATCCCGTGTTTGGCTTCGATGACCCGATAACCGAGCTTTCTCAAGGTGTCACGCAGGAGAATGCGCACACTCGCGTCGTCTTCGACCAGCAAGATTGTTTCTGTGCCGCCCGCGGGCTGTTCGCCGGCGCGCCGGGCGGACGCGGCGTGCGCATCCGCGGCGACTCTGGGGAAAAAAATGTCAAATTTGGTTCCATGCCCTACCCGGCTGTTCACATCGATGCCCCCGCCGGATTGAGTCACGATTCCGAACACCGTGGAAAGACCAAGGCCGCTTCCCTTCCCTTCCTCCTTGGTCGTGAAGAAAGGCTCGAAGATATGGGCTTGGGTGTCACGGTCCATTCCGCTGCCGGTGTCTGTGACCGACAATTTGACGTAGGAGCCGGGCGGCAGAGGATCAACATGGTAGAGTGGACTTTTGGCCAACTCCGTGTGTGTCGTCTCAATGGTCAGTGTGCCGCCATTTGGCATGGCATCTCGTGCGTTCACGACGAGGTTCATGAGCACTTGTTCCAGTTGGGCTTGATCGGCAAGGACCTGACTGTTGGAAGGATCGAGCCTGATAACGAGACGAATATCGGCGCTGATCAAGCGTCGCAGCATCCCTTCGAGATTGGACACCACAGTGTTGACGCTGAGATGTTTGGGTTCTAGCGGCTGCTTGCGGCTGAAGGCCAGCAGCTGCCGAACGAGCATGGCGGCCTTCTCGCCTGCTTTCTGCGTTTCTTCGATCTTGCTGTGCAGAGGGTGCTCGCTACCCAATTCTGCCGAGAGGACATGGCTGTATCCCATGATCACCGTTAAGAGATTGTTGAAATCGTGTGCGATCCCTCCTGCGAGCCGTCCCACCGCCTCCATTTTTTGAGCTTGTCGGAACTGCTTCTCACTTTGAGCCAGCGCGTCCTCGGCTTTTTTCCGTTCCCGTCGCTCGTCGCGCTCCCGCAGTGCTCGCAGCACGGATGGAACGAGCCGTCCCAACCGCTGCTTCAGCACGTAGTCCGTGGCACCTTGATGCATGGCGTCGATGGCCAATTCTTCACCGATGGTCGCCGAGACAAAAAGGAAAGGGATCTCAGGAGTCTTCTCACGGGCCAGCCCGAGCGCGGTCATCCCGTCAAAGCCCGGAATCGAGTAGTCGGCAAGGATGAGGTCATACCCGCCCTCCCGCAAGGCGTTCAGGAACGCCTCCTTCGTGTCCACGCGCTCGGCGGTACAGACAACGCCCGCTTCGGACAGGGTGGCGGCAACGAGCTCGGCATCGACGGGATCGTCCTCGAGAAGCAGCAGGCGGAGCGGGGGTTTCACAGGTCCTCTCGGGCAGGATTCGAGAATGGTATCAACGATGGTGGCTTTGTGTGCAGCGGGGCTAGCTCCCCTCGGGGGGTGGTTCGTTGATCACTCCCCAGAAGACACCGAGCTCCTTGACGGCTGAAATAAACTGCTGGAACTCGACCGGTTTGACCACATAGGCGTTGGCGCCAAGCGCATAGCTTTGCGCGAGATCGCGTTCTTCACGCGACGAGGTCAGCATGACCACGGGAATCGGCTTGAGATTGGCGTCATTCTTGATCGTTCTCAACACCTCGATGCCGTCAACTTTTGGCATCTTGAGATCAAGAAACACCACGACGGGATTGCCCCATTGCCGGCTCTTAAAGGATCCTCGACAGTAGAGATAATCCAACACCTCTGCGCCGTCATGACAGACGACCACTTTGTCGGCGATGTGATGCTCCTCCATGGCGGCGAGCGCCAATTCGGCATCCCGAGGATTATCTTCCGCTAGCAGGATCGGTTTCACAGGAGTCATGAGGACGTCCGTTTCAAGGGAAGGGCGACATAAAATGTCGCACCCTGATCGAGGGCTCCTTCGGCCCACGTCCGGCCGCCGTGACGATGCACGATCCGCCTGACATTCGCCAGCCCGATTCCTGTTCCCTCGAATTCATCATTTCGATGGAGGCGCTGAAAGACGCCGAATAATTTGTGCACGTATTGCATATCGAAGCCCACGCCGTTATCGCGGACAAACACGGTCACTTCGCCAGGGACGTCACGCTTGGCGCCGATTTCAATCTGACCGTTCGGCTTCGTCGCAGTGAATTTCAGGGCATTCGTCAGCAGGTTCATAAATACCTGTCGCAACATGGCCGGGTCGCCCGGTACGTCCGGCAAGGTGCCAATTCTCCAAGAGATCGTCCTTCCTTGCAAGTCAAGACGTAAATCCTGAATCACGGCCTTGATCAGCTGGTTGAGATTGACGGTCGTGCGCAACATTTCCTGGCGGCCCATCCGCGAGAATACGAGGAGATCGTCTATCAACTGGCCCATCTGCCTCGCGGAGTCGGAAATGGTTTGCAGGTAGCGCTGGGCCTTCTCGTCCAAAGCTTGTCCGGCCGCCTTTGACAACAGCGCGGCATATCCGTCGATATGCCGCAGCGGCGCTCGCAGATCGTGGGACACCGAATAACTGAACGCTTCCAACTCCTTGTTCGCAGCCTGAAGCAGCTCACCCTGGCGTCGCAATTCAGCCGCGACGCGGCGTCGATTCGTAATATCGTGATGGATGAGATAGTAGACTGAGCCTAGGAGAACGAGTTGAAGCACGGCGCCGAGTGCAAGCAGTGCAATGGTGCTGCGGGTGGTTCCTGCGGACTGCAGCACTCGGGCACCGGTAGCTTGCTGCTCTGTCGCTTCGAAATCGGCGATGAGGCGATGGATATTGTCGAGTTCGCGTTTTGCCACACCGGGCAATGCCAGCTGACGGACGGCCTCCGGGCCCCGGGTGTCCCGCTCCCTGATGGCATTCGTCTCAATGTCCAGTTGCTGCTTGATGAGCTGTTCCAACTGGTTCACGCGCTCCCGCTGCTCAGGCGACGCTCCGGCCAGGGCGTGCAGATACCGCGAGAACTCAGGCATCTGCTCCACGATTCCCCGATAGGCCTTGAGGTAGGAATCGTCGCCGGTGACCAGATAGCGGCGATGACCGCTTTCGGCCGCGACGAGCGCCTCCTCGATGGACCCCAGCAATTGAATGAGCTCATGACTGGCCGTATCCAACCGGCTGTTCTTTACGACGACGGCGGTATTGCGATACGACATCACGCTGATCACGAGTATCCCTAAGAAGACCAGTCCAAAGCCTGCCAGGACGCGCTGTTCGATCGACCAGTGACTGATCCATGTCGCGAACCGTCTGGCCTGTTCGGATAGACGAATACGCGCGGTCGGTGCCGGTCCGGACGGTGCCGGCTCAGGGACGGGGGAAGGGGGTGACGGTGTGGTTGCCGGATGGTCCTGGGTGGCGGATTCCATGGGTTCGTGGCAGCACGAAAGCCGAAATAGTGTGAAAACCTAACAAACTCTACTCTGGCCGATCCAGCCCTGCAAGCAATATTTCAGATGACTAATCGAGAGCGGGAGAAACAGATCAGTGGCCCGAAGCGAGGGACGAGGTTATGTTTGGCACCCCGGCTGCTTGACCTCCCAGATCGGCAAACATCATGGTGGCGGCCACCACCCAGTCGATGACGGGCTGAGGATAGATACCGACGATGAGCGTTCCGGCCAAGCCGACATAGATCACCGCTTTCATGGGACCTGAGACGGTCACGCGCGAGGGATCGTGAGGCTCCGTAATGTACATTTTTTTAACGACGATGAGGTAGTAATACATCGAGATCACGATGTTGATGAGCCCGACCGTAATAAGGGTATACAGCCCCTCCTTGACGGCTGCAATGAAGATATACAGTTTCCCGATGAACCCGGCCAAGGGCGGGACGCCCGCCAGAGACAACAGAAAGATCAACATGGAGAAGGCTAGAAACGGCGATCGGCGTCCCAGACCGCTGTAGTCGTCAATTTCTTCGCTGCCGATGGCATGGCTGACGGCGATGATGATGGCAAAGGCTCCGAGATTGGCGAAGAGGTAGGTCAGTAAATAGAACAATATCGCATCGTTGCCCATCTTCGTCCCGGCGGCCAGACCGATCAGGACATTGCCGATTTGCGCGATGCCTGAGTAGGCCAACAATCGCTTCATGTTCCGCTGCGCGATGGCCACGATGTTGCCGTAGGTCATGGAGAGGATGGATGCCGCAACCAGCAGCAGAACCCACATCGGTTTGAACGTGCCGAGAGCGACAAAGAATATGCGCAACAAGATGGCGAAGGCCGCGCCTTTTGGGGCGATGGACAAGAAGGCCGTGACCGGTGTCGGCGATCCGTGATAGGTGTCGGGAATCCAGGAATGAAACGGGACGGCGCCGATCTTGAATCCCAGCGCTCCGAAGATGAGCAGGAACCCGATGATGAGTCCCGGCGTAGCCTGGACGCCTTTCATGTCGGAAAAGACCAGCTTGCCGGTCTCTCCATACACCAGGCTGATGCCGTAGGCCAGCAATCCTGCCGCAAAGACTCCCAGAATGAAAAATTTCAGTCCGGCCTCATTGCTGGCCACATCGTCCCGCAAGTAGGAAACCAGGACATAAAAGCCGAACGTCGAGAATTCGAGCGTGATGAACATGGACAGGAGATCATTAGCCGAGGCCATGAACATCATGCCCAACGCCGACATGACCACGAGGAAGTAATATTCACCACGGAAAAAGGTGAACCGGTGGATAAATTCGATTGAAGCCAAGATGACGAGGATTGTAGCGGCGACAATGAAGATCTTGAAAAACAGCGCCATTCGATCGACCACGAACATGTTGGCGAACAGCGTGCCGGAAATGCCGGACAGGTCGAACCATGCCAGGACGCCGAGTGTCCCGACGAGCCCCGCGATGCTGACATACGCCAGATGTTCTTTAGGGAGCCGGGGGAAGGAAAAGTCGACAATCAGGACCAGACACAGCCAGCAAGTCAGAAAGATCTCCGGCAGCAACAGGAGGAGGTCGGAGGGAGACATGGTCAGCGAAAAGGTCATGGCATTCCTGTCACAGGCTGAGGCGTGGCCTTCCCCGGTTTGGTGGCAACCAGGGGACTCGCCGATGTTGTCACCGGGCTCGGCCTCTCTTGCGGGACGGCGTGCTCGTCGCGGGCATCAGCGACCGGCACGACCAAGGTAATCTTGGCGACCAACGGATCGACGCCGGAACGAACGACGTTATACATGTGCATGGGAAAGAGACCGAAGCCGATGCTCACCACAATCATGATGAGTAAGGGGAGCCGATCGACTACTGCGACGGCATCGTGCGAGTGGCTGTACTTTTGATCCATCGGCCCGTAGAAGAGCCCGCGCATCATTTTGAACAGGTACGCCAAAGTAATGACGATGCCGATTACCGCAACGATGACCTGTAGCGGATACTTATCCCAACTGCCCACGATGATCATGACCTCGGCGATGAAATTGACCGTCCCCGGCATGCCGACTGAGGCCATACAGGCAATGACGAAGCAGCCGGCAATGAACGGCATTCGGTTGGAGAGACCGCCGAGGGATGGAATATCACGGGTGTGGGTCTGATCGTAGACCCAACCCGCCATGGCGAAGAGCATCCCGGTGGCCATCGCGTGTGCAAACATGTAAATCACTGCTCCACTCAAGCCGATGTAATTGAGCGCTGCCATGCCAAGAAACACATAGCCCATGTGACTTGAGCTGGAGTAGCCGATGACGTACTTCGTGTCCTTGGCATAAAACGCGACGAACCCGCCGTAGATAATGCTGAAGATGCACAGGACTGCGGCGATCGGCATTAATTCGCGTGTGGTATCGGGCAGAATTTCGAAGGCTACGCGGATGATCGAAAAGTGCCCTAACTTCATCAGCACGCCCGCATGCAGCATACTCGTGGCGGCAGGAGCGGCGGCGTGCCCCACCGGAGACCACGAGTGCAGAGGCCACAGCGGTGCGATGGACGCGAACCCGAAGAAAATCAGGACCCAGATGATCTTGTCCAGGGTCGTGCCGAGCACAGGGATATTCAGTTTGGCATGTTCACGCAACTGCAAGATGTCAAAGGTGTTCAGACCCGAATATCTGTAGATTAATAAGATTCCCATCAAGGCGACCACGGCCCACGCTGACAGGAACAGCACCAGCTTCATGGCGGCGTATTCTTTGCTGTTTGCGCCGAAATTATAGATAAATCCCACAGAGTCCCGGAGTCTGAGTCCCTCCTGATCGGTCATCTCCAAGTACTTTTTGGTATGGCTGCCCCACATGCCGAGCAAGAGGTACATCGGGATGACGGACATCTCGTAGAAGAAATACAGGAAGAAGAGATCCAGCGACATAAACACGCCGATTGTCGCGGCGGCGAGTATCAGCAGCCAGATATAAAATTCCTTCGTCCGGTCTTTGATGTGCCACGACACGAAGATGCCGGCAAAGAGGAGTATGGACGAGGCGAGCACCAGCGGGGTGCCGATGCCGTCCACGCCCAAGTGCAGGGCAATGCCGAGCTGCCTCGACCACTCGAACTTTTGAATGAACTGAAATCCGCCCTTGACCGGATCATAGGCATAGAAGAGGTACAGGGAGGCGAGCAGCGAAATTCCGGCCGAGCTCGCGGCGATGCTCCTGACGAGCATAGGCTGGCGGTTGGATGCAAAGATGAGCGCGACGGCGCCGGCGAATGGAGCGAACAGAATGTACAGCAGCAGGTAGTCGCTCATGAGCTCAATTCACCTTTCTGAAACAGGCACGGCGACGTGGGCTGCGGCGACGGTTCCATGATTCAACCGGTCCACGAGCGCCTGAACGGATCCGTTGATCATGCGCAGGAATGGCGCCGGATAGAGTCCGATCCAAAGAATCATGGCTGACAGGGACAGCGCGATGATCGTTTCACGAAGATGCAGATCGCCGATCGATTCCCTGACCGCTTTTCCGACCGGCCCCAGGACGGCCCGTTCGTAGTACCAGAGCAGATAGGCCGCGCCGAAGATGACGCCGGTGACTGCGATGCCGCCGTACAACCAATGAGCCTGAAAGGTTCCCAAGAGGATCAGAAATTCGCCGACGAATCCGTTGGTGCCCGGCAGGCCGATTGAGGCCAACCCGATCAAGAGAAAAAATGTGGCGAGTAAGGGCGTATGTTTGGCCATGCCTCCGAAGGCCATGAGCTGTGTGGTCTGCTGCCTGGTATAGAGAAAGCCGGCAATGAAAAAGAGACCGGCGGTGGTGAAGCCCAGATTGATCATGGTTAACAAGCTGCCCTGAAGACCCTGGTAGTTCAACGCGAACAAGCCGACGACAATAAATCCGAGGTGGCTGATGCTGCTGTAGGCCAAGAGTCGCCGAAAATCGGACTGCATCAAGGCGACGATGGCGCCGTACACAATGGCCGCAAGCCCGAGGGCCATCATCACGGAGACCACGGTCGGGTGCTTCGAGGCGTCGGGCAACAGCGGGATACTGAAGCGCATGAATCCAAAGGTTCCGAGTTTGAGACCGGCCAGAACCACCGCCATGCCGATGGGCCCTTCGAGCAAGGCGTCGGGCAGCCAGGTATGGAAGGGAAACACCGGCGCTTTGAAGGCGAAGCCCAGGAACATCAACCAGAAAATCAGAAGTTGTTGGTTCAGCGGAACGGGAACCGCCAGCAGCTCCAGCAGATCGAAGGAGTACAACTGATCCATGTGATGCAGGGTGGCATAGTTGTGATAATTGATATCCAGGAGCGCGATGCCCACCAGCATGAACACGCTGCCGAGCAGCGTGTAGAGCACGTATTTCAACGCTGCGTAATGCCGTTCTGCGCCGCCTCCCCAGAGCTTGATCAAGAAGTAGCTCGGAATCAGCATGAGTTCCCAGAAAACGAAGAACAGAATCAGATCCAGCGAGACGAATACGCCCATCGTCGTCGTCTCGAGAGCCAGGAGCGCCATCATATAGAGCTTGGTCTGGTAGCGGATCGTGTCCCAGGAATAGATGACCACGAGCACGGTCAGGAAGGCTGTCAGTCCGACGAACAGCACGCTGATGCCGTCCACGGCGAGGTGGTAACTGATTCCTAAAGCGGGAATCCAGGGGACGTGTTCCACAAACTGCATGGCGGGAGAGTCGGGCATGAATCGCATGAGCACGAAGATCGCGCCAGCCAATTCAATCGAGGCGATCGCCAAGGCCCATGTCCGAACCGTGTCTTCGTCGTCGAAGAGCCAAAGGACCGCAGCGCCAACCAGTGGGAAAAAGACCAGGCACGTCAGAATCGGGAATGTCGAATCCAATTGTTCCAGCATGATGCCGTTCGTCTAGCGTTGGACGATCAGTTGAATGACGACCGCGAGTAAAAACAACCCTGCCACAATGATCGCCGCATAGTGATGCACCATTCCGCTCTGCAACTGTCGCCACTGTTTGGCCATGAGGTGGTTGCCGTACCCGACGACGTTGATCCCGCCATAGATCACATGCTTTTCCACCCAGGTTGAGCCTTCGGCGCCCAGTTCAGCGAGACGGGCAACAGCCCGCACGACGCCGTCCACCACGACCCGATCAAACCAGTCGAGCAGCAGTCCAAGCTTCTTGGTCGGCTCGACGAATACGAGATCGTAGAACTCATCGACGTAGTACTTATTCAACAAGGTGGTGTACACCGCTCCCGCCTTGGCCGCCCACCGCTCGGAGGCGCCGGGATTCATGCTGTACAAGTAATGGGCTAAACCCCACCCGAATACAGCAATGCCGCTGGCGATCATCATCAGTGACAGGACCACCCCGGTACTGACTTCGTGCTCGCCGCCGGCACCTGCGGCTGGCGCCAGGAATTGGTGTAACCAGCCATGATCGGGAGGAAATCCGAGAAACCCGCCGGTCAAAGAGAGGAGGCCCAACACCATCAAGGGGCCGATCATCACCATGGGCGATTCGTGGACGTGCTCTTGAGTGTGATGGTCCATGCGCGACTGACCGTAAAACGTCAAGTAGGTCAGACGGAACATATAGAAGGAAGTCAGGAGCGCACCAATGGCGGCCATGCCATACAGCACATAATGATGATGCGTAAAGGCATGGGCCATGATCTCATCTTTGCTCCAAAAACCGGCGAAAGGCGGAATGCCGGCGATGGCAATGGTTCCGACAAAAAACAATTTATGGGTCCAGGGAATTTTCTGGCTGAGTCCGCCCATCTTGCGAATGTCTTGCTCGCCGGATAATGCATGGATCACCGAGCCGGCGGAGAGGAACAGCAGCGCCTTAAAAAACGCATGCGTCATGAGATGAAAAATAGCGGCGGTGTAGGCGCCGATTCCGCATCCGAGGAACATGTATCCCAGCTGGCTGACGGTCGAGTAGGCCAGCACCCGCTTGATGTCGTTTTGCACGAGGCCGATCGTCGCGGCAAACAGCGCCGTCGCGCCACCCACCAGTCCCACAACCGCCAGGGCTGTCGGGGAAAGATCGAAAATGACGTGGTTGCGCACGATCATGTAGACACCGGCCGTTACCATTGTTGCGGCGTGGATGAGGGCGCTCACGGGGGTGGGACCCTCCATGGCATCAGGCAACCAGGTGTACAGCGGGATCTGCGCCGATTTGCCGACGGCGCCGACGAGAAGACAGAGTGAAATGGCCGTGGCCATCTCCGGGGACAAGTGACCGACCTGCGCGAAGACCTTCGTGTAATCGAGCGTCTTAAAATTGATGAAGACCAGGAAAATCGCGAGCAGGAACCCTGCATCACCGATGCGATTGACGACAAACGCTTTCGAGGCGGCCTTCGCCGCCGAGACCTTGTCATAGTAGTAGCCGATCAGCAGATACGAGCACAGGCCGACGCCTTCCCAACCGATGAACAGTACGGCGTAGTTGTTGCCCATGACCAAGAGCAGCATCGACACCATGAACAGGTTCATGTAGGTGAAGAAGCGCGTGAATCCATCTTCTCCGTGCATGTACCCGACCGAGTACACATGGATGAGGAATCCCACCCCGGTTACCACGAGCAGCATCACGCAGGTCAGCGGATCGACAAGAAAGGCCATATTGATAGTGAGGTCGCCCCCGAAGATCCACTGGTAGGCCACGACTTCATGCGGCGTTTCGCTGCGCACGATGTCTGCGAATACCAGGATGGTGCAGAGGAACGACAGCCCGACCGAACCCCACGCGAGACGGTGAGCCCAGTCATGCGACCAGAAACGACGGCCCAACACCCCGTTGGCGATCACGGCGAGCAGCGGAAACACCGGAATGAGCTTAATCAACAGATCGGTCATGATGGTCCCGTTTCGAAGGCGCTGAACATTGCGCCCCTCGCTGCGCCCGGTCGCTCAAAGAGAAGTTGTCGTGGCCCTGCGGCCATGACCGGTGAACAGCGCGTCTCGGGAAAGCGATTGCCAAGCAATCGGTGGGTCGGGTGGGTGCAAACGCATCGCTGGGGTGGGTGGGTGAGCTTGCCCGGTGAACAGCGCGTCTTGGCGCGCTGGGGTGGGTGGGTGAGATTGATGACCATTGTGAGTGCCGTCACCACTTGAGGAGATTCATTTCGTCGACATTTGTGGAGATCTTTCCCCGGAAGACCACAATGATGATCGCCAGTCCGACCGCAGCCTCGCCGGCTGCAATGGCAATGACGAACAGCGCCACCAGCTGGCCTGCCATAGACTCCAGGTAGTGGGAAAATGCCACAAGGTTGATATTGGCCGCGTTCAGCATGATCTCCACCGCCATGAGGACGATGATGAAGTTTCGTCTGATGAGCACGCCGAGTAACCCCGTAATGAACAGGACAGCGCTGACCGTGACATAGGCGCTTAATGGCACCATAGTGTTCTCAAACAGAGGCGTGAGACGTGAGGCACATTCGGCCTAGCGCGTCAATTCTTGCCTCTCATGTCTTCCAATGGTTTGGGTGTTTTGGCCAGCACGATTGCCCCGATGATGGCGCCCAACAGGAAAATGCCGACAATTTCGAACTGCAGTAAATATTCGCTGAACATCTTCATGCCAATCGCATACGTGTTGCCCTCTTGTAGTACCGCGCTGGCGGGCGCATCGCCCTTTGCTCCGGCGTACGGAGACTTAAACAATAACGCCAGCACATACAATGAACCCAGGAGTGTCGGCACGACGAAATACAGGTAGGTGCTGTGAAAATAACGTTCCTCGGTCTTGAGGTTCAGCAGCATCAGCACGAATAGGTAGAGCACGAGAATCGCGCCTGCATACACCACGACTTGGACGGCCCAGAGGAATTCGGCGTTGAGGAGGATGAAGAGGCCGGATACGTGTAAGAGGAGCGCCAGCAAAGCCAATCCGCAGTGCACCGGATTTCTTAAGGCGACCGTCAGCACGGCGGCAGCCATGCTCATCAAGGCAAAATACGCGAAGAAAACGGGAATCATGATCCGTTCAACTCAAATGTTTCGGCGACGATTGCGTCGGCTTTATGACCGACTGTGGGAAGTAGTAACGGTATTCCCGACTTTCCTCGATGTTCTTTTCCTGATTGTGGGCATACAGGTATTTTTTGGCATCGTCGAGGTGCCGCTCGCCGATGTCGTACAGCCGCTTTTTGTCGAAGAGCAACGTCCGCTTATCATGCGTGGAAAACTCGTACATCTTGGTCATGGCCAGCGCGTTCACCGGGCAGGCTTCCACGCAGTACCCGCAAAAGACGCACTTGGTGATGTCGATGTAAAATTCACTCGCATAGCGCTGAAGCGGCCGTTCGACGTCTTCGCCACTGATGACCTTGATGCAGCGGGATGGGCAGGCGGCTTCGCACAGATCACAGCCCACGCAACGTTCCTGCCCGTCGTCATAGCGCAATAACCCGAGCGCGCCGCGGTGCGCGTCCGGAATGGCACGCTGCTCTCGTGGGTACTGGAACGTGATGGGCTTATGGAACATGTGCTTGAACGTCACCTTCATGGCGTCCCAGATCTCGTAGAAGAGGGCAGCCTGAAGAAACTTCTTCGTCGCATTTCTGACAGTCATGGGGCGCGTTATACCTTTTCGATGGTCACAGCGGTTCGTTTGAATGATGGCACGCCGGTCACCGGGTCCACGTGGACCGACATGAGATCTTTTACGGGCGGTTCGTTGAAGTGTTCGGGGAAGAAACAGGTGTGAGGTGCTACGCTCTGGTCGAGCTGCACACCCATCTGGAGTGAGCCTCGATCGGAGGTAAGCTTGACGGATGCCCCGTCTTGTAGCCCGAGTCGTTCCATGTCTGCAGGGTTCATGCGTATGCGGCCGGTGTTGGCGCCGATTTTGATAAGACCCGGCGCGGCTGTGGACAGCTTGCCGGAATGATACAGGAGTTGTCCCATCTGCAAGGTAAAGGGCCGCTGCTCGCCCGAAGGCGCTCTCTTATACCGTGCGGCCGCCTCGGCTGCATAGCCGTTTGACAAATAGGTGTCCGCCGTTGGGATAATCTTTTTCGGCTGGCCCAAGTTGTAGTAACCGGGAAGCAGTTTCATGATCTCAGCTTGCACGTCGTTCGCCGAGTCGTATTCCCACTGGCAACCCAATCCATTTGCCAGCGCGGTCATGATCTGCCAGTCAGGGACGCTTTCTCCGATCGCATCCATCGCCTGACGTACACGCAAGACCCGGCCTTCCAGGTTCGTGAACGTGCCGTCTTTTTCTGCAAACGTCGTCGCCGGCAATACGGCATGAGCCATGTTTCCGGTTTCAGTCAGAAAGGGATCTTGGACGACCAGCAGTTCCAGCCGGTCCAAGGCGGCTCGAACTTCCACAGACGCCGGGAGCGTGGCCACCGGGTTCTCCCCGACCACATACAACGCGCGGATCTGCCCACTGCGGCAGCGTGTGAGGATCTCCATCAGATGCGCGCCGGTTCCGATTGCAGGGAGCGTCGCATCCCAGGCCTTGGCGAGTTTGTCGCGCATGGCCTGGTCGTCGAAGGGGGCCAGGCCGGGGAGAAACTCCGGTGCAACACCCATGTCGGCGGCCCCCTGCTCGTTCGGTTCTTCCGTCACGGTATTGACGCCGCAACCGGGACGCCCGAGCTTTCCCGTGATCCATGCCAGATCGATGAGCTTCAATACATTGTGATAGCCGTCCGGTCGGCGGACGATGCCTTCGGCGCAAAGAATAATCGATCGGGGCGACTCGGCAAAGATGGCCGCTGCCTCTTTGAATTGCGCGACAGTCACTCCGGTTTTCGCCGCAAGTTGCTCGAGCGAAAGAGGAGCCACCGCGCTTTTGAGCGCCGCATAGGCCTGCGGATGTTTCTTCACACTGTCTTCATCGACAAGGTCAAGCTCTATCGCCGCCTTGACGAGGCCGTCGATGACGAGCCCCTCGCTGCCCGGCTTGATGAGCACCGGATGCGACGCGAGTTTGCCGAGGTTGGTGACGGCCGAATCGAAGACCACGACCTGCGCCTTGTAGACACGGATGGCTTCCTTGATGCGAACGGATGTCAGTGGATTGGTCTCAGTGAGATTGGAGCCGATCACCACCACGGCTTTGGCCTTGGTCAAGTCTTCCCAGTCGTTGGGCGTGCGGCCGATACCCAGGGCGTGCTTTGAGGCCCTGACGAAATTCATGTGACCGTAACGGGCGCTGCTGTCAAGATTGTTGGTCCGGAATGCCACCCGCATGAGCTTTTGGAACAGATAGAGTTCTTCATTGGTGCAACGAGCCGTAATCAACCCGGCAATAGCCTCAGGGCCGTGCTTCTTCCGAATGTCCGCGAACCGGTCGACGATGGCATGCATTGCTTCCAGCCACGGAACCTCCACGAGCTGGTTGCCCTTGCGGAAAAGCGGCCGTTTCAATCGAGTCGCTGAATCGATGTATTCAAACCCGAAGCGACCCCTCACGCAGAGGCCACCATGACCCTTCGCGGTATCGGCCCGATCGCCCCACTTGTTCTTCCAGGACAACGGCGAGGTGACCCTGATCACTTCAGTATCCTTAGTCTCCAGGTACATCTGGCAGCCGTCCCCGCAGTAGTTGCAGGTGGTGGTCGTTTTCTTCATTTGCCAGGGCTTGTAGAGATACTTGGAGAACTTATTGGTGATGGCCCCGACGGGACAGACCGCAAGGCAATCCCCACAAAACTCGCAAGCCAGCGGGAGGTCACCTTTGGCCACCACTTGGTTGAAGCCGCCCTTTTTCATGAATTGCAGCGCGTCGATCATCAGCACATCCTTGCAGACGTTGATGCATTCGGCGCACGCGATACAGCGGTTCATGTTGAAGTCCAGCACCGGGCTTCGCGTATCTTCGGGGATGAACTTCTGTTTGGCATTGGCGAGATTCGTCACGCCATGCTGGAAGGCCATGTCCTGCAGTTCGCAATGGCCGTCGGCGTCGCAGACCGGACAGTCCAAGGGGTGGACGGACAAATGTTTCTCCACCGCCTTCTTTCTCGCCTGGAACAGATCATCGCCTTCCGTCCGGATGATCATTCCGGCCGTGGCCTTCGCCGTGCAAGAACGCACCGGCGCCTTTTTCCCTTCCTGCATCACGAGACACATGCCGCAGGAGCCGAAGGGATCGAAGGTGTAGTGGTAGCACATGGCCGGAATGATTTTGCCTGTGCTTGAAATCACGTCGTACAGCGAGACGCCGTCTTTCGCCGTCACCGTCTTGCCGTCAATGGTTAACTCAATCCTTGCGGCTTCGACGTCCGGATTTGTTGCTGGTTTCAACCCCATTGTCTTCCTTTATTTCACTCCTTTTACAGAGGCGAGAGCTGGGAATTCACCGTGCGCGCGTCAACGAGGGTCTTCTCAGGCTGCGTGTTGCGCGAGCACAAGAATACCTTGCCCGCTAGCCTCATCTGTCGCACTCTCCCATGACGATGTCATAGGTTCCGAACAGGGTGATCGCATCGGCTATCATATAGCCCCTCGACATGTGGTCAAATGCGCCCATATGAATAAATGAAGGAGCCCGGATCTTGAGCCGATACGGTTTCCCACCACCAGTGCTGACGATGTAAAAGCCCAATTCCCCTTTATGCGCTTCCGTTCCACAGTAGATTTCCCCCGGAGGCGCATCGAACCCTTGCGAAAAGAGCTTGAATTGCTGAATCATCGATTCCAGATTCGTAAACACCCGCTCTTTCGGCGGCAAGGTGACGCTCGGAACATCCGCCATGATCGGGCCGTCCTCAATCTGTTCAAGACACTGCTTGATGATCTTCACACTTTCGTACAGCTCCATGACCCTGATCCAGTATCGATCGTAGGTGTCGCCGTTCTTTCCTAGGGGGATGCTGAACTCGCATTTTGGGTAGGCAGAGTAGGGTTCCGCCTTGCGCAAGTCATAATCCACTCCCGAACCGCGAAGCGTCGGGCCGCTCAAGCCGAAATTGACGGCGTCCTCCGCGGAAATCACCGCGACGCCCTTGGTACGGGCCAGCCAGATACGGTTCTTCTCCAAAAAGACCACGTACTCGTCAATCTTAGGGGGAAAATACTCCAGGAATTGTTTGAGCTTGGCGAAGAGAGAGGCAGTGAAGTCCCGCTCGACTCCGCCGATGCGGTACCAGCTGGTGGTCAGCCGTGCGCCGCAGAGTTCGTCGAACCAGTCCAGCAGGATCTCGCGGTCTCGAAAACAATAGAAGAAAACCGTCATAGCCCCGATGTCGAGCGCTTGAGTGCCCAACCAGAATTGATGGCCGATGATCCGCTGGACTTCGGCCACGATCGTCCGGAGATACTCCGCGCGGTCGGGAACCGTGATGTTCATAAGTTTTTCGACGGCCCGGCAGTAGGCGAAGTTGTTGTACATGGCACAGACGTAGTCCAGTCGATCCGTGTGCGGAATGAACTGGTGATACGTGCCCTCTTCCGCCAGTTTTTCGACGCCGCGATGCAGGAAGCCCATCACGGGCGTGGACTTGACCAGGCGCTCACCTTCCAATTCGAGGATCACCTTTAAGACCCCATGGGTGCTCGGATGCTGCGGACCCATATTCAGCAGCAGCTCCTCAGTCCGTAAGGTCGGAAGCGTCTCGCTCTCCGGATGAGCGGGATCGACTTTATAGACGGTGGTTCTTTGGTCTTCGAATGCCATCGGTAACGCGCTACCTTGCAGTTTCGTCCAGGAATTCGAACGTGTCGCGCCAGCCCTTCCCCCGCAGTGGAAAGTCTTTCCGCAACGGATAGCCTTCGGTGTAGTCGTCCGGCATCAGGATGCGGCGAAGGTCAGGATGGCGACGAAAGCGAATCCCCATCATATCGTAGACTTCGCGCTCCATGAAGTCCGCTCCTTTCCACAGATCCGTGAGCGAATCCACCACGCACTCAGACTCGGGCACGCGGGTTTTGAGGCGGATACGGTGCCGTTTTTTGATCGAATAAAATTCATAGACGACTTCGAAGCGCTCTTCGTCGTCCGGCCAGTCGACAGAGCTGACGTGAACGATGTAGTCGAAGTCCATCGCCGGGTCGTCGCGCAGGAACTGGGCGACCTCATGCAGCTTGTCCCTGGTGACGGTGATAGCCAGATCGCCGCGCCATTCGACGGCCTTGATAAAGCCGTCGGCAAAGTGTTCACGAACACGCTCGGACAACTGCTGAAGCGACATGGAATTTAGACTTTCAAGCTGGTTTTGACTTGCTCTGGTTGCTTGACGAACACACGCTTTTGCATGATGCGCTCCTGCAGCTTGAGGACGCCGTCGAACAGGGCTTCCGGGGTAGGGGGACAGCCGGGAACGTAAATATCTACCGGTACGAAACGGTCAACGCCCTGGACGACACTGTAACTGTCGTAAATATTGCCGGATGTCGCGCACGATCCCATCGCAATTACGTACTTCGGTTCGGGCATTTGATCGTATATCTTTCGAATGACCGGCGCCATTCGCCGGCAGACGGTGCCTGCCACAATCATCAAATCGGATTGCCTCGGCGACGCCCGGAACACGCCGGCACCATAGCGGTCCATGTCATAGCGCGAGGAGACGGCGGCGATCATTTCAATGGCACAGCAGGCCAAGCCGAACGTCATCGGCCACAGCGACCCCTTGCGCGCCCAGTTCACCGCCTTTTCAACCGTCGTCGTGATGACGTCAGGCATGCCGTCTTTGTCATGCCGTCCCAACTGGATTAGTCCCATTCCAACGCTCCCTTACGCCAGGCATAGACGTAGGCCACGAGAAACAAGGCGATAAAAATCAGCATTTCGACCAGACCAATAACACTGACCTTGTTGATGTCGTTAAAGACCACCGCCCAGGGGTACAAAAAGATGACCTCGATATCGAAAATCACGAACAACATAGCGAAGATATAATAGCGAACCGGGAACGGCATTCGGGCATCGGAAAACGGCTCAGAGCCGCACTCGTATGCAGACAACTTTTCAGGTTCCGGGTACTTGGGCTGAACCAAATAGCTCAGTAACAGGGTGACGACGCCGAACGTCAGCGCAACAAAAATAAACAGCAGAATCGGAAAATATTTGGTCAGATACTCAAGAAGTAACTCAAGACCGCTCATGGAGTTGACCTTTCAACACCTTGAGTTGCAAGGAGAATGGGATATTAAACGGGGGGTTATCGCGATAGCAAGCGCACAAAGGACCTACAGGCCCAAGACCCTGAAGTCCTATCACTCGTGCCGTGTCCGAGGAGTCGACGACCGCATGAGTGCTGCATCCATCCGGAGGTGGGCCGGGGCGGTCCCGTTTTGCTTTTCCCATTCCGGAAGCAGAGGGGAGAAGGCTTTCGCCTTCTTGCGGCGATGAATTTGAGTTTCCAACCGGGCTGGAGTCAACTGTTCCACTTTTCGCGGCATCGGATACTCGGCAGAGCAAAGGGCAATCAAGATCTTAATACGTGAAAACCATAACACCGGCCTCTATTGAGGGTCAATGGGGGCAAGAAGGCAATTCCTTGACTGTACAGGACTATTTGCTATGGTCTTCTGAGACGCTTCGTCTTAACAGAAGGACCACCCATGACGACTCTACCATCACGCACCTTCCTTGGCTGCTCACTGCTCGCGGTTTTCAGCCTCATAGGACTCCCCCTCGCATGGGCCGATGACCTGGACACAATTCGTTTCGGCGAAGCGGCACGAACCTATGCAGCCGGATCCATCCAACAGTCGACTCCCCAAGACGGCGTGGTCAATGTCATCACCGGCGACAATCAAACCACCGGTAATCGCATGCGACTCGGACAGCAGGATGTCCTCTATCTGAAGTTGAAGCACCCCGATGAAGCTGCAGTCGGCGATCTCTACACCGTCTATAAGCGCACCCGGAAAGTATTCCACCCTGCGACAGGCCACTACATGGGCTACTTGATCACCAGGCTTGCAATCGTGCAGGTCGTTCATGTGGACAAGGAGTTGACCACGGTCCGGGCCTTGCGTGCCTTCGGAGCAGCAGCCCCGGGGGACCCGGTGATGAAATTCGTCCTGCCACATTCTGATGAAGCTGCCGTTATCCCGGCCTCAAGCGATGTGACAGGCATGGTCGTCGAACTGCAAGCCGATTTACAGATGACCCTCGTCGCACAACGCAACATTGTATATCTCGATCGCGGATCTGACGATGGGCTCAAACCGGGGGACCGCATGGATCTGGTTCGGTATGGCGGCGCGCTGCCGCCTCGGCAGGTCGGAGAAGTCAAAGTGCTGTCGACCGAACCGCGCAGCTCAACTGCACTGGTGACAAAGTCAGTTTCACGGATTCTCAAAGGCGACCAGTTCCAGGTGAAATACGAGGCGGACCTCATTCCTCCACCCGCTTCAGGGAAGCGGTCCATGGGTGCCCCCGATCATTCGACAGACTCCATACCCGTTCAAAACGCTGCCCGCGAAACACGCTACAGCCTCGCTGATCTTATGAAGCAATTGCGCTACGAATCAGGAGAAGCGAGGATTAAGCCCGAAGGCTATGTCACGCTCGATCGGCTGGTTGAGCTCTTGAAAGACGCTCCATCCGATCAGCTGATTCGAATTGAAGGCCATGCCGATAACATGGAAATCGGCCCGTCATTAAAATCCGTGTATCCGACGAATTGGGATCTCTCCAAGGCGCGTGCCACCGGTGTCTTGCGGTACCTGGTGGAAAAAGGCGGGATTGATTCCGCCCGAGTGTCGTCCATCGGCTATGGGGATTCCAAACCGATCGTGAGCAACGCCACCGAAGCGGGCCGTTCGAAAAATCGACGCGTCGACATTGTCCTGTATTCGCCCGAGTCGACGACTCAAGCGCCTTCGGAGCAGACGAAGGCAGCGGACGACGGATACCGTGTGTCCGGCGTTGATGCCGACGAACAGAAGCCGGCAGTATCAGCCGTTGACCACACCTCATCTGCAGAAACAGCGGAACCAGAAAAACCGGGTTTCGTGCCCGCTCAGGCGACGCCGGATCTTGCCGGCGGCCAAAGTCAGGCCGAGCCTGCGCCGATCGACGCACCAGTACAACCGTAACCTCGTGCTCCAGACCGGAGCATGCGACAGCCCGCATGCTCCAGCAGGATCTCTCCGGCTCATTGTTCCACCTTCCCGCGGTCGCTGTTACAATGCCGCATGACCGGTGACGCGCGGCTCTCTCCGCCGATTGAGACCGAGACGCTGTATGCGGATGTGATTGTCCCGCGTCACCTCACGCGTCCGTTCACATACATGGTGCCCGCGCATTTGCGGCCTGTTCTGCGCATCGGGCATGTCGTATCGGTTCCCTTCGGTCGATCCCTGCTTCACGGGGCGGTCATTGCGGTCACAGGCAACCATCCGGCCGGACTGGACCGCCAGCGCCTGAAGCCCATACAGGCGCTCATTACGGCGGGCCGTGCGTCCGAGATTTCTCCGGCCCTGCTTGAACTGGCCCGATGGGTCGCTGAGACCTATGTCGCTCCCTACGGACAGTGCCTAAGGTTGGTTCTTCCTCCTCGCTCGAAAACGCCCGATCGGAGCCGCATTCTTTTAACCAGAAAGGGGCAAGATGCCCTTGCGACGAACGGACTGCCGACTCAAGCCGAACTTGAACTCCTCAAGCGCCTTAAGCGACGGCCATTGGGCATTCCGCTGAGCCGCCTTCGGGTTGGCAAAACCCGGTGCCAGGAGGAAGTGTTGTCCGCGATCCTTGCACGAGAATGGGCGCACAAGGTCCCAGGTCGTCCAGCCATTCATGCTTCTCCCCCACAGCCACAGAACACCTCGCGCCGCCCGGATCTCTGGTGTGCCCAGGATGATCAGCACAGGGATGCCCTGCAAGGCACGGAACCTTTGCCTCAGGAATGGAACGTGCGCGTGGATCAGGCTCTTGCCAAACGGCAAGCCGCCCATCTGCTCGTCGAAGCCGCTCCTGGCGAACGCCTGTCCTTACTTCGCCATGCCGTGGACACAACGGTCGTTCTTGGCCGTCGGGCGCTCGTGATCACCGGTGAAACGGCGCGCGCAGAATCGCTCGCGCTCGCGCTTAGTGATCCAACGCGTGTGACAACCTGTCTGCACAGCGCGATCCCCGACGAGAAGAAGGCGGAAATTTGGAATTTGATCCGCGAAGATAAGGTCTCCGTCGTCGTCGGCACCAGATCTGCGGTGTTTCTGCCACTCCACTCGATCGGATTAATCTGGATCGACCGAGAAGAGGATCCCGCTCTCAAAGAACCGATGGAGCCTCGATATCATGCCCGTGATGTGGCCTGGATGAGGGCCCGGGAGGAGCAGGCGCTCCTGGTGTTGTCTTCCGCGCATCTCTCCTTGGAGGCCACGGCGCAGGCACCCGAGCATGTGTTGCACGCAACACTTCGACCGGAGTCTACCCCACAGATCGAAGTCGTCGACCTTCGCCGCCACGATCGCACGGTCCTTTTAAGCCCGACCCTGATTCAAGCCATGCGGGAAGCGATCGTGCGGCAGGCGGGCCTCGTGTTGTTTCTCAATCGAAAGGCGTACGCCGGCGCGCTGGTCTGTCGGGATTGCGGTCAGGTTCCCCGCTGCCGATCTTGCACTGTCGCACTGGCGTATTCACGGCAAAAGGGCGCGGTGTTTTGTCATTACTGCGGAGCCCTGGATGCGATTCCAGATCTTTGCCCTGCCTGCGGCGGGCCACGACTGCAACCCATCGGGGAAGGTACTGAACGGTTGGAAGAAGAAGTGAAGCGACAGTTCCCATTGGCCCGCGTCCTGCGGGTTGACGGAGAGACGATGCGAAGAGCGAAGGACGCTGCTGTGATGTGGAACCGGATTCACCGGCGCGAGTGGGATGTCCTCATCGGGACACAACTACTCTTGCATAACGATCTGATGCCGCGGGTCGGCTTGCTGGGCGTCGTACAAGCCGATGCGGGCCTCAGCGTTCCGGATTTTCGAGCGGCCGAACGCACCTATCATCTTTTACTCGACGCATCCCGGCTCGTAGAGCCTCGCGGCATTGGCGGGCGTCTCATTATTCAATCCTATCTTCCCACACACCACGTCATTGAGGCTGTCGTCCGACAGGATGAGAGACTCTTCCGAACCGAAGAGTTGGCGCACCGTGAAGCGCTCGGCTTTCCTCCCTTGGTTCGTTTGATTGTCCTCCACATTTCAGGCCCAGCGGAGCGCGGCGTCGAGCAGGCGGCGCAAGCCTGGGCCGGCCGACTGAGAGGTGCTGCAACGGTAGCACGTACCGCCACGGAGAAACGAGAAGCCGTTCCTGCCATCGGTCAGGCGAATGGCCTGACGGTGTTGGGACCGGCCCAGTCCCCCATCGCGCGGGTGCGGGGGCGCTATCGTCGACAAATCCTTGTGAAGTCCGCCGACGGGGCTAGCGCCGTCAAGGCCGTTCGATCGACGCTCGCTGACCTTGAAACTGCGTATCCGCCGAGACAGGTGAAGTTCGACGTCGATGTCGATCCGATCGATATGTGGTGAGGCATCAGCGCTTCTTCCGCCGGCGAGAGGATTGCGTTTGCGGGGATTGCGGCAACCGGTTCGAATCAGTGCCTTTGAACAAGCCGTAAGAGAAGGCGATCCAGAAGACTGCCGAGAACAACCCCATGAGCACAGCCGAGAGGATCGTGCCCATCTCCTCATCCGATGGTTGAGCCGTCGTCAGTCGAATGCGCAGCATCGTGAGGATTGGCCATGCCAGGCATTCGATGCCCAGGAAAAGGGTGGACCAAGCCCAAATCACACGGATGGTGCGGCCTCGCCACAAGAGAAAGCATCCGGCGATCACGAGGATCGCCAGCCCGCCCACGCCGGCTAACGCCTCCCAAGCGAGCCAGGCGCCCGTCGCCACGACGAGGCTCCCGAGTGCCGCATTGATGCGAAGTGTCCACGATGATGCCATGAGCTCGCTCATTCTACTCGTCGGTCGTGGGTGCCGGGGCGTGAGGGTCGGATCTGTGAGGGGCCCGCTTACACGGTGCGCTTGACAAAAAATGCGGCCGCCTGGGCACGACGGGAGATGTGGAGCTTTTGAAACATGTTGGCCAGATAGTTTTTGACGGTCTTGTCGCTCAGCTTGAGCGATGTCGCGATCTCTTTGTTCGTTAAGCCGTCCGCGACTAAGGCCAACACCCGTTCTTCCTGAGGCGAAAGGGAGGACGGACGGACCGGCCCTTCGGCCGTCGGCACCGTCTTGATCCATTCGAGGGCGCGCTTCGTGACCGTCGGGTCGAGGATTGACCGACCCGTGGAGACCATTCGAATGGCGCGAATCAGCGCCGCGGAGTCAATCTCCTTCAGCACATACCCGTATGCGCCCGCCAAGACGGCGGCCAGGACGGAATCGTCATCCGTGTAAGATGTCAGGAAAATCACGCGCGAGCTGGGCTGCTCGGAGAGGATCTCGCGACAGGCTTCGACGCCTGATCCATCGGGAAGGCGGACATCCATTAGAATGACGTCGGGCCTCAGTCGCTTGGCTTCAATTGCCGCTTGGGCCTTGCTGTCCGCTTCCCCGATGATCGTGATGCCTTGGTTGTTGTGGAGCACCGTCCGTAGTCCCACCCGGACGACTTCGTGGTCATCGACGAGGAGCAGCCTGATTGAAGAAGGTTTAGGGGAGGCAACACTTCGTCGCCGTGGCGACGTCACACCCGCGAGCGTCATCGCGTTTCCTGTAGAGATTGGTGCCGAAGGCGGGACTTGAACCCGCACGGCTTGCGCCACACGCCCCTCAAACGTGCGTGTCTGCCATTCCACCACTTCGGCATATTAGGGGCTGCTGAAAATGCCCTCCCCCGTCGTTCTCACAGCGCTTGGGTCCTCGACGTACCGATAAAGGGTACGCCTTTGACCCTCGCTCATTGCGGCCTAGGCGGAAGCCATTTTGAGCAGCCCCAAAATCCTGCTGATAATCTTGCGGCCTTGTCGTTGGCCTTGTTGAACACCGCGGTTCGTTACGCTGCAATGTTTCCCAGCGGCGTTCTCATTCGCGCATCCCTCAAGCTACGGGCAGAGAATCAGCTTCGTTCTCGGCCGCCTGCTTAGCTGCGGTGTCCCGACCACGT
>DASTJX010000253.1:0-4425 GCA_035716265.1 Nitrospira sp. | reverse complement strand
CGCGCTTGGACGAGCACCGCCTAACTGGAAATACGATGATCCCGTGTGCGCGTTCGGCGAGCAAGGGAGATCAACCAGCCCGTACGCCCCTCGCCTTGCGGAGCCAAGCAGCGAGAGGGCGCTGCGGTTTCACCCTCGCTGGAGCAACAAGTTCCCATGCATCCCCTAATCCCTCATCGTCTTGCCACTTTCTCATGATTCAGTCTTGCCATGGGCTTTACGAACAAACGACGCATAATCGGCCACAATCGAATCCAGCGCTTTCCTGATTGTCTGCACGATTTTCTCCTTAGGCCCATAGCCCAGCGTGGCATAGTGCCAGTGCCGGGGTTCATCCATCGATCCACCTGCGCATTGAAGATGAAATGCTATCGGGTAAGTAAGGCCCACTGTCCACGCTTCACAATCGAAGAGACCGATCTCCCACGTTTCGTACGTCTGATCGAACGCAAAATCGCCTTGGAGAAAGGCAAAGTCTTGCAGGAACTTCATGTGAAGAGCACTCGCCAGTGTGCGACTGTCGAGTCCAATCTCTTCTGCCGTGCCCCTCAACTGCAGGGTTGGCCCGGTGAATCGTTTGATCCCACGTGCTGATCCATCGTCACCGTCTCGCATCATTTCCTTGGAGGGTTCAGGTCGGGTCTCGTCCTTTCCGACGATGGCGTGAACCGGAGCATATCTCTTCTGTTGCGATGCGGACCATTCGGAATCAGAGCCTACCCTCAACGATTGATCATAGCTTGGAGCTGGTGAAACCAACATCAGGAGCAGCAGCGCACTATGAAACACTAACAATGATCGCATTCGATTACCTGTGTCAGGAGAGTCCGCCGGCCTTTTGCTGCGGACGTGCCATCGTCACGATCGTCTCATACAGTCGTTCACCGGCTTCATCTTTCGATACGAACGCCGAGGCGCCGGCTTTTTCCATCGACTCACGGATGTCCGGCGTATCATTGACCGAGACCGCAATGATGACCATCCCGGGTTGTTCCTTCTTGATCCGCCTTGTGGCTTCTATCCCGTCCATTCGTGGCATATTGATGTCCATGATGATGACGTCCGGCGTCCGTTTCTTGGCAATCGACACGGCTTCCCGGCCATCTGCCGCCTCGCCGATAATAAAGAGATCAGGATAGGAGTCCAGCACGGCTCGAAGTCCTTGGCGGACCATGGCATGATCGTCTACCAGTAACACACGCCGCACACCGGCAGACTTCGATGGAGGAGGATTCACCGGTCGTTCATGTACCGTGGGAGGGGACGGTGCCGATGTCAACGGCAGTCCTAACGTGACAGTCGTTCCCGCACCCGGTGTGCTCTCAACTCGCAGCCATCCTCCCAGTTCCTCCATGCGCTCTTTCACGCTGAAGAGGCCAAAGTGCTGGCCGAGCTGTTGCGGCTCGATCCTGTCGGTCTTGAATCCTTTCCCCTGGTCCTGAACCGCAATCGTCAACATGTTGTCCGCTGCATCGAGCGTCAGGGTCGCCTTATTTGTTCCGGCATGTTTGACGGCATTGATGAGGAGCTCGCGGACAGAATGAAACAGCAAGATCGCCTGATTTTCTGTCAGCGGCAGCTGGGAGGTTCCCAGTTGGACGTCGACCGTCAGCTGATGTTTCTTCATTTGATCCGCCAGCCATTGGAGCGCCATCGGTAGACCCAACTCGTGCAGGACCGGCGGACTCAGTTCCGCAATCAGCGTACGCGTGTAGTCGAGCGCCTTGCCCAGTGTCTGATCGATCTCTTCAATTACGGCAGCCTTTGGACCGCCAATGGTCTGGAGTCGTGACAACTTCATTTTGCTGAGCACGAGCAGTTGGGCGAGATAATCGTGCAGTTCGCCGGCCATGCGTTTGCGCTCGCGCTG
Organism: Nitrospira sp.; assembly: GCA_035716265.1. Classification (GTDB taxonomy): domain Bacteria; phylum Nitrospirota; class Nitrospiria; order Nitrospirales; family Nitrospiraceae; genus Nitrospira_C. Next base: position 2,555 of record DASTJX010000253.1, on the reverse strand, counting down.
TTCGGTCAAGGTGAGAGCCTGGGCCATGGTGCGCAACCGGCCTTGGGTGTGTAGCAGCTCCTCTGTGCGCTTCTGCACCAACCGTTCAGCCGTGTCCTGGAATCGAACCTCCGCGTCTTTGCGTTCCTGCACGGCCGCTGCGAGTGCCAAGGCCATCACCGTATTCACCCCGAGAAAGGCTTGCCCGAATAAGAAGGCCTCATTCTCGGAGTCGCTGGCGAAGAGGCCTCGACCATTGATGGTACCCCAGGTGACCCAACCAGCCAGGAGCACGGCGAGCGTGGCGGTCTCTCGGGGACCGAAGCGGAATGCCGCCCATATCAGGATGGGCGCGAGCAGGATCCGCAGCGAATGCCGGTCTCCCGTATCGATGAAAGGACCAAACATCACGGTACAGGTCACCACAAGCACGAGCAATAAGAGGCCGAGCTCGAGTCGTTCTCGACTGGTCCATTCGATGCGGGGACGGCGGGCCCACAAGAGTATCGCCGGTGCGACAATCAGAATCCCGGTCGCATCGCCGAGCCACCAGGTGAGCCAGATGTCTGCATAGTCATGTCGGGACGCGAAGTGCGCTAACGTCAGGCTTGTGACGCCAATGGTGGCGCTCACGGCCGGAGCGAGCACTCCAGCGAGCAGCGCGGCCTTCAGAATATCCGGCGGAGATTCAAACGCGTGGACGCCATTGGCAAACCGTTGCAAGAACCACGCGCCAAGCATCCCTTCCAGAGTGTTTCCGACTGCGATGCTCCCGGACGTGAGGATGGATCCGGCGCTCGTGACATTGACCAAAAACGCCCCGGCCAAGATCGCCGGGGCAATAGAGTTCCCGAACATGAGCAGCAGGGCGACCGCCATTCCGGCCGGGGCCCATACCGGCGATGCACTGACATTCACCGAGGCGAGGCCGAGCCCGATCTTCCCGGCCAAGAAATACGCAAAGCAGATAAGCACCCATGCCGTCACTTTCGCGGCAGGGTGATGATAGGGCAGAGCTGGCATGTTGATGTGGGGGTGACGAAACACTCACTATAAAGGAAGGGCACCCCTAGTTCAAATTGGCAGTGACGTGCCGCGGCTCGTCCTCACCGAAGGCGTTCATCTTCACCGCGTCGGCCACGTTCATGAACATGGCCTTCACGCTCACGATGGTTGGCTGAGCATGGAAGCATTCACCCTTCTTCGAGTCTTAGCCCTGAGTGTTTGCTACCACACTTGAAGCTTTTTTCGCTCTAAGCCTTTAGGCCCAGAATTCTTTCCGAGCCGATAGCATCGCGGATTTGTGGCGTTTTTCAGATTCTGTGTGGCCCACGAGAGATCGCCATTCCGGCACTGATCTTGCGCTCCTGCAACCGGCGAACCCGATGACGTCTTACGGAGGGGGCCCATGAATTCGATGAAACGAGCGACATCGCAGCTCTTGGCCTGGAGCATGATCCTGGGCATGGTGCTGTGGCTTGCGCCGGTGACGCCGGCTGTCGCCGCGTTGCCCCAAACGCCGACGGAATCGGTGCGCAGCACCATCGAGGACGTGATTCGTATTCTCACCAACGAGCAGTTGAGACAGCCTGACCGTCTGGCCGAGCGGCGTCAGGAGATCGAACGGATCGTGCGAGACCGGGTCAGTTATGAAGACATGGCGAAACAGGCGTTGGGCCTCCAATGGCTGAACCTTGAGGCGGAAGAGCGTCAGGAGTTCGTCGATCTGTTTGTCCAGTTGCTCCGCGATTCGTTTGCCGGGAAGATCGATACTTATGCCGACGAGCAGGTGCTCTATCTTTCCGAACAGCGCGACGACCACAAGGCCGAGGTCCGGACAAAGCTCGCCGGCCCCAAGACCGACAGCCTGTTGAACTTCCGGCTCGCCGACCGCGCCGGCACGTGGCTCGTGTATGACGTCGTGATTGACGGCGCGAGCATCGTGCACAACTACCGTGCGCAGTTCGCGCGCATCATCCGCAATGTGTCCTATCCTGGGTTGGTGAAGCTCATGCGAGAGAAAACGCTCGTCGTCAAAGCCTTCGAAACGGGGCAGAGTGAGTAGAGAAATAGACCAGGCGACGCTCTCGAGACGTTCACCTGCGACCGGCCGCTGAACCTGCTCTCCTCGTGTTTGGAAAACACCCTTCCTGAATGCGTGTAGCCGCTTTTCAAGTTGTGCGACCAGATGTATGCTCCGGCCGTTGCTTAAGGTCTAAGTCACGACCGGACGGCGACCGATTCAACCCGCCGTCATACCTGGCTTTCACATTTCAATTTGAATGAACGAGGAGGTGCTGTGATGCCCGTCATAGACGTGATCACTGAATATGCCGTTCGCTATGGGTTTCAGGCGTTGGGGGCGGCGATTGTCTTTGCGGTTGGAGCGCTGCTCGCCCGCTGGGTCGGCAAGCTGACGCAACAGTGGCTTCAACGACAGGAGATGGAGCCGCCGGTTCGGATGCTCCTGGTCAAAGCCGTACAGGTGGTGATTTTGCTGTTCGCCGTCATGGCGGCGCTGAGCCAGTTGGGCATGCAAATCGCGCCGCTGCTCGCAGGCGTCGGTGTTGCAGGCC